>NZ_JBALEQ010000160.1:0-2859 GCF_036917775.1 Nostoc sp. | reverse complement strand
AACTGGAATGTGCGACGTGCAGCAGTCGAAGAATTAGCGAATCACTTCAAAGATGACCCCGACACCAAATCTATCCTCAAAGAACGCGCTACCCAAGATGATAACTGGAATGTGCGAGGTGCAGCAGTTCAAAAATTAGCTAAATACTTTAAATATCAGCCTGAGTTGTTTGACATCTACCACAACTGCGCTATTAATGACCCCTTTGAGCGTAAGAAAAAGAATGAAACTAATCCTCGGCGCATTGCACTAGAGATAATTATCAAGCAATTTCCTCAGCATCCCCAGACTTTACCACTGTTGCGCGATCGCGCAGAGAATGACCCAGATGAGCAAGTGCGGGAATTTGCTCAGAAGAAGTTGGCACAATTAGAGAAGTAAAAGAGTAGTGAAAACATGAATAACACAGAAGTTCGTCAGCAAATCAACCAATATTTAGATGTATTATCTTCAGAACGCTTACAACTGGTTGCTGATTTTTTAGCATATCTAGCAGATAAGGAGAGTGAAGATGCTACCCAAGAGTTACTTGATATCCCTGGATTTATTGAATCATTTGAAGAAGGTAAAAAAGATATTGCTGAAGGTCGGGTAAAAAGCTGGAGAACAATTCGGTCTGATGTATAACGTTGTGTTATCTGCCAAAGCCGAGGAGATTTTTGCTACAGCAGACCAAGCTTTAGCCAAAAAAGTTGCTAGATGCTTTGAGCAACTAGAACAAAATCCTCGGTTTCATCCTAATGTTAAACCTCTCAAAGGTGACTTTGCAGGTTATTATCGCTATCGCATTGGTGACTATCGAGTAATCTATCAAGTTGATGATGGAACAAATCAAGTCATGGTAACTACTATTGCTCATCGACGAGAAGCTTATGAATAAATATACAATCGTGATTCAATGGTCAGAAGAAGACCAATGTTATGTGGTTTTGCTACCTGAGTTTACGGATATAATGCAGCCTTGCACTCACGGAGAGACTTACGAAGACGCTCTTAAAAATGCTCAAGAAGTTTTAGAAATGCTGATTGAATCATCTTTGGCTGACGGTGAACCTCTACCAGAGCCAAAAACACTAGTAAAGTCATTAAAAGTAACGTTGTAAATCAGTAAAATTAAATAAAAATAGGTAATCTCATGACTACATCTGTAAATACAGCCAAAGTCTACGATGAAATTATAGAGTTTATTGCTGCGGGAACCACTCCCCAAAGTGTTATCGATTTCAAACTCTCGGATGCAGCCAAAGACCGTTTAGAGGATTTGGTTTATCGCGCAAAAACTGAAGGTCTTACAGGAAGTGACCAGCGAGAGTTAGATCATTTCCTCACGCTAGAGCATATTATGAGGTTGGCAAAAGCAAAAGCTCACCAGTATATTAACCCTAAGTAAGTATTCAAAATGCCTCGTCTATATATTAATGCAGAACTGCGGCGTTTAGTTGCCGATCGCGCCGCCCATCTATACGAGTATTGTTTATATCCAGAATTAGACGGCTTAGGTTTTCAAGTTGACCATATAATCAGTGTCAAACACGGCGGCGCTACAACAGCAGATAATCTCTGCTATGCCTGTATTTTCTGTAACCTGCAAAAAGGCACGGATTTGGGGTCAATTAATTGGCAAACTGGCGAACTTGTGCGGTTTTTTAACCCACGCAGAGACTTTTGGGGCGATCATTTTCAACTTGATGAGGCTGTAATTCAGCATCAAACAGATATTGGTGAAGTCACCGCACGTATTCTAGATTTTAACGGCGATGAAAGGATTATAGAACGACAAGCTTTGATTGCATCTGGTCAGTATCCCTCAGCATCAGCGCTAAAACAGATAAATAAATAGGTTATGATGTGCGATCGCACTTACCAATGGGAATTCTATACTTAGCAACTATTGCTACTTCACCATTAGAACTCCCAAGGTAAATATATCATGGCTTATCAGAATATTGCCGCCTCCCTTTCGCCACAAGATATCCAAGAAATTAAAGCCGCGCTACAGACAGTCCAAAAAAAGATGCCCTTTCTGATTACTCTCAGCAATGAAGAACGGCGTAAGTTGGTAAAAATGGGCGATAAAAGCCTAGCCTTTGTGAACAATAGCATTACTGCTGCTCAGTCTAACCGCGAAATCCTTCCAGCTACTTTTGACGTTGAGGAACTGGTTCAAGATTATCAATTAGCTGCTGCGCTTACCGAACTTTTAACCTCAATGCAGCAACTCACCGAACAGGTAGATGATACCCTAATGGCTGTCGGTAGTGAGGCGATGACTAGCAGTTTGACTGTTTATGATTACGTGAAGACTGCATCAAAAAAGACTCCAGGCTTAAAAACTGTTGCTGAACAGTTGGGCGAACGCTTTAAGGCTATCAAAGGTAGACCGACTAAAGCTGCGTCTGGTTCTTGAGTCTTTGATACTCATTAATAAGCCTTTGAACTTCATTAATGAGTCTTTGATACTCATTAATGAGTCTTTGAACTCCATTAATGAGTCTTGGAACTCCATTAATGAGTCTTGGAACTCCATTAATGAGTCTTGGAACTCCATTAATCAGCCTTGGAACTCCGTTAAAGAGTATTTAAACTTCATTAAAGAGTATTTGAACTCCATTAATCAGCCTTGGAACTCCATTAAAGAGTATTTGAACTCCATTAATCAGCCTTTGATACTCATTAATCAGCCTCTACAAGTTTTGTGGCTAGGGTAGCATAGCTTTACACCGCTACAGTAATCAGCAATTATTACTTATTATGCCGCTCCAAAAGGTTGTTTGAAAAGTGGTTGGCTGTGATTTTAGGCACTTATTGATCCCCCCTAACCCCCCTTAAAAAAGCTATCCATTAGTCACATCTTTCTTA
>NZ_JBALEQ010000159.1:0-1562 GCF_036917775.1 Nostoc sp. | reverse complement strand
AGTGAGAAGTACAAACCATTTTCTTGGAGCGATCGCTTTTCACCATCCACCGAGATTAAAGGAATGCCCCAATCTAAACGAGCCGATAAGTCATTACCCTGTTTCCACAACAGCCCCAACCCAGTACTCACAAGGGTACTGGGTGATGGATTTTCACCGTTGACATTCCAGCCTTTACCAACATCAATGAAGGGTGTCAGTTGCAGCACCCCGTCAATCTTCTTCGCGCGGACAATCGGGACTCGAAATTCTGCCGAAAACAACAGACCATTATCTGTAAGTAATGCGTCTTGGCGATAGCCCCGGACACTTAGTTGTCCACCAAGACCAAATTGCTCTAAAGGCACCAAGGAATCTGCCGCTAATTGGAAATCGCCTCTAGCTAAAAATAATGTGTCTGGTGCTAATTGTCGCACCCACTGCGCCTGTCCCCGCCATGCGAAAAAACGGCTATCTGGTTCATTCTCACTGACATTGGCATCGAACCAATCTACCCCAAAACTCAATTGCGATCGCGCCGCTAACACATACTGGTTACTTCGCTGAGTATATTCTTGAAAAAAGCGCAAAGCCGAAATATTCGTTTTTCCGTTCTCATCTGCACCTGGTGAAAGGCGAAACGGCCCAATATTATCAATACCCAACTCAGTTTGGCTTGACTGGCGCGAGAACGATAGCCCCACAGCTAATTCCTGGGTTGGCTTTTGTATAAGTGGCTGCCGATAGCCTAATTCGTAAGACCGACTATTTGACTGAATATCAAGAACGCTGAATGGTTTTTCAATCACGTGGTTCCATCCCTGGCTAAAACCAAAGGAGATAGTGCCATTGTGGGCATTAATTGGTAGTGTGTAATTGGCATTAATGCTATTACTGCCATCAGTATTGGCGTATCCCACACTCAGGGTATCGCCCAAACCTAATAAATTGGCTTCTTGCAGATCGACTCCTCGGCGAAAACTACCTACACTTGGCGATCGCCCATTATCTAGGCTTGCCGTCAGTGTAAAAGTGTCTGCTTCTTCAACCTCAACTTGCAATACATTGCTTCCCGGATGTACGCCTGTCTGCAACTCGGCTG
The DNA here is from genome assembly GCF_036917775.1 of Nostoc sp. Lineage (GTDB taxonomy): Bacteria > Cyanobacteriota > Cyanobacteriia > Cyanobacteriales > Nostocaceae > Nostoc. Next base: position 481 of record NZ_JBALEQ010000159.1, on the reverse strand, counting down.
AGAGGTTTTGGATGCGTGGATCGAGGCGGAGTAGTTGGAGTTTTTCTAGGAGGCGGGGTACGTTTAGGGGTTTGCCGGCACCTAGTTGGATGCGATCGCGAATGTATTGACTACGCAATCGTCTGTTACCAATGATTTTGATTTCTTGCAGACTGCCTTCGATTACTTGAATCTTTACTGTTCCTGCTTCTAGTGTCTGCGGTGTAATCAATGCTCCTGTGGTTACATAACCGTTCTCAATGTAAAGCTTGGCGATCGCATCTTTGATTTGCAATAATTCTGCAAATGTCACTTCTTTGCCGACAAAGGGATTGGTAATTGCGGCAAATTGCTCTGGTTTGAAAACTGTACTTCCTACTACTTCAATCCGATCTACTCGAAATTTTGCATTCGAGTCATCCTGATTTGGAATTGATTCATCTGGTATTGTTGGCAAAGGAACCAATTGATTGTTCTCTGTTGGCTTTGGCAACACATCAGT
>NZ_JBALEQ010000158.1:0-91890 GCF_036917775.1 Nostoc sp. | reverse complement strand
CCTCAAAACTATATCTATCAACCTTTTCGCCTTTCTTTAAGTATTTTTATGTTTTGTTGAGAAAGATCCGGGTAATGGATAGCTTTTTAAGGGGGGCTAGGGGGGATCTAGAAAGTTTTGCTACCGACAAGAAGAGCTTTTCAAACATCCTCTAAGGGAAGGGGAGATTAAGATTCAAAGCCTCTCTCCGGTTTTGAGCCACAGGTCTAGAAAATTAAATTGCTTTTACTCAAATTCATCTATTGTGGTGGGAATATTAGTCTTTCTCTGATTAGCAATATTGCGCTCATACCACTTCATTAATGGAGTTGCACTAATGCCATGTATAATCACAGAAGCTACAATTGTAGTGTAAGTTATCCAAGCAATTTGTTCGGCAGCCTCACCTTTTAAGCCATTACCAAAGGCATAGGCGAGATAATATAAAGAACCGACACCGCGAATACCAAACCATCCAATCAACCACCTAGTCCCTGGATGAAAGGTTCGGCGGTGCGATTCTACAGGACGTTTGCCTATTGTGCTAATCCAAACTCCTACAGGTCTAATTATTAAGAATAATAAAATTATCACCAGTAAAGATTGCATAGCGTAGTTAAGCATTGGCTGTAATAATAATATTGAACCCAATAGTAAAATTGTTCCAACTTCCAGTAGTTTTTCAACTTGCTCAACAAATTCTAATTGTGCTAGTGGTTTTTCAGGATCTCTATAACTGCGTTGGACAACTAACCCCGCAACAAATACTGCTAGAAACCCATAGCCATTAACCATTTCTGTTAAAGAATAAGTTAGTAAAATCGTGCTGATAGCAATAAAATCTTCCATTAATTCATCAGCACGACGGCGTTTTTGAATTTTCTTTTCAATCCAGACTATAGATTTGGCAACAACAATTCCCATAACAATAGCAGATGCGATCGCCCAAATTAAATCAACCGCAACCCACTGTTGAAACCAGTTACCCCAGTTGTCATCTTTTAACGCATGAAGACCAAAATAAACGAAGGGAAAAGCTAAAGCATCATTTAACCCACCTTCAGAAGTTAGACCAAATCTCAACTCATCTTTATCGTTTATATCGGTAAGTTGTACTTCTGATGCTAATACTGGATCGGTTGGTGCGAGAATTGCTCCTAATAAAATTGCTTCTCCCCAATTCATCCCTAAAAACAATTTACCCACAACAGCCAGCGCAAAAATTGAAATTGGCATCAGAAATACAATCAATCGGGCTGTAATACCCCAAGCCCCCAACTTTAGAGGACGAACAATTCTTAAGCCGCAGCTAAACACAGAAATAATTACTACAAGTTCTGTTATTTTTTCCAGTAGTTCGGCATTAAAAACTTCATCTCGACGTAATTGAATCAGCCCAAAGGCATAAGGGCCTAGTAAAATACCAACTAGTAGATAGATTAGGGCAAAAGAAAGAGGTAGGCGAGCAATCCAACCCGACCCTAATGTTACCATCAGCAGAAGTAGACCAATTACAAATAGGTCAATAATATAGATATCTACCATATAGCGATTTGTATAAAATTAAGCGTTACCTTGTAAGCTTAATTGCAATACTTTTTTATTAGCATTACCTATGGGCAGATTTTCTGGAATTAAGGATTAGAGATTTAGACGCGCTACAAATTAGAGAAAAAGGAATAGATACACCAGTTTTCCTTTGCATGAAGTACAAAGCTACAAATTTTGAGGTATGAGGTATGAGATAGAAACATTTTTATTTACGCCAACCTAATTTAGCATTAGCTTTGCCTAACCTAGACATCACACTTCGATTCTTCGTATCTGCCCTTAAAACAATGGGATGTAGCAGGCGAATATGGTGACAGCACACAGGTGTACTACTTTTTCACTTCAGATATGGCTTTTTAGTACAAATATACTATAATAGATATAGCGTCCACAAAGCCTAATTAAATGCCTAACGGCTGTGTGAAAACCTTCCAGAAGATGGATTCAAGGGTTAGTTCGATGATGAAGCATTACATTCTCAACCTCAATCCGACTGCCAAACATGAATGGGATCGGTGCATTTTACGCGATCCGCTAACTGCCAAACGCCCAGACATTGCTAAACTAATTGCTGAAGCGGTTGGTGCTGATACAGGCAGTTATTTAGTGAGCGTGAATATCGAAGTTCAAGTTTTGCAGCAAGCCGCAGTCCCTCAAGCAGAACAACTCTCACTTTCGTTTCCAGAGGTGAGTGTGCAGTCACAACCACAACTGCGGGAAGCGGCCTAATGCGATCGCTTGGAACATCTGCATAATCAATTTAGTGTAGCTAAGTTGAGAGCAAGATTAGCCATCGCTCAACAACTCATATTATTTAACCAGACAAAGCAAGACAAGGGGTTTCCAAAAAACAAATTATCCAAAATTATTTATAGGGGATCTTGGACAAGATCCCCTAATTCCAGCGTGTACTAGAATCTGTCGGACAACAGTTGAGCAATTTGCTGATTAATAGTTGCAACATCAAAACGCCGACTAGCAGTAGTCCTGGCATTATTGGCTATAGTTGCAGTTATTTCCGTCTCCTGAAGACAGGTGATAATTACCTGTGCAAGTTCCTGGGGTTCTCCTGGTGTCACTAGAAAACCATTAAGTCCATGTTCTACTAATTCCATTACACCCCCAGCTTTTGCTGCAACTACAGGTTTTCCACATAGCATTGCCTCAACAATTACTCTACCAAAGGGTTCTGGGGAAGTAGAGGTATGTGCCACCAAATCACAAGCTGCCATTAATTGGGGAATATCTGAACGAAATCCTAAAAATTTAACGCGGTTTTCTAGTCCCAGATTGGTAACTTGTTGATGTAATTGTTTAACATAATTTTGTTCGCCAAACAGTGCATCCCCCACTAAAATCACTGTCACCTCTGGCGGACATTTGGCAAGAGCATCAATTAATATATGCTGTCCTTTCCAAGGTGCAAGACGGCTAAAGTGTCCGACTACAAATTTTCCTTGCAATCCTAATTCTTGCTGTAATTGATTAATGTCAGATTCATCAGTTTGATAAATTTTTGGATCAAAGCCGTTATAGACAACTTCAACTATATCTGAGCGTCCCCCCGCTTGGATAAAGGCTGTTTTACTAGCTTGGGAATTAGCAATTACTAATGAGGCACAACGATTAGCTAAGTTAATCGCAATGCGAAGATTCGTTTGACTAAAATGTTCGCTGGAAAGAATATCGTGTAAATGATAAACCAGAGGACGACGACTAAAAAAACTTGCTAATGCTCCGACAACTAATGCTTTTTGAGTGTTGGCATAAATTAAATCGTATTCACGCGCTTTTTTAATTACTTTAGTAATCAAAGGTGCAAGTTTTCCCAAACTATTTAATCCTTGTACCAAACTGCTTTCTTTGCGAACTTGGATTGTTTGAGTTGCCAGAACTTCTACTGGGATATGATTTTGCTGTAGTAAATTTTTAAATGGGCCATCTGCAAATAAACCCACTAAAGCGCCATGAGAGTATGGTTTAGCAATATCAATTAAACATAATTCTGCACCGCCGGGTTTACCACTTTGGTCTAAGAAAAAAATTTTCATAAAACTTCCTTATAATACAATACGATTCAGACGCGATAAATCGCGTCTCTACAAAGCAATTTTTGCGTCTCTAGTTTAATTTAATAGAACATTCCGTACTTGTTGAGCAATTTGATTCCAGTCGTAGTGTGTGGTGGCGTAATGACGACAGGATTCTCGTGAAGGTATGGGGATGTTTCCCAAAAGCACTTGTTCTAATTTTTCAGCAATAGCTGAGGCTTCTATAGAAGTAGTGATTAAATCAGGTGAAAATTCTGATAAAATTTCTGGCATTCCGCCAACTGGGGTACATATAACAGGAGTACCACAGGCTAGAGATTCGACTATTACTAATCCGAATCCTTCAAAAGATTGACTAGGCATTATAGTTAATTCCGCAGCTTGATAAGCTATAGGTAATTGCTCATCAGGTAGAAAACCTAAAAATTTAACGTTGTCGTCCAATCCTAATTCTGTAGCCTGTTGTTGTAGTGTAGCTTGAATGTGACCACGACCTGCGATCGCTAGCCAAACATCTGGTATTCTGGGCTTAATTATAGCCAAAGCTTGTAATAATTTATCAACTCCCGTTCGATATACTAAACGGCGCGATGTAAATATAATCCGGCGATTATTTGGCCAGTCTAGCTGTTTACAAGCATCTTGGCGTGATAAGTTTGGTTGAAACCAGTTAATATCAACTCCACCAGGAATAATATTAATTTTGCTCCACGGTACTTGATATTTCTCATGGAGAATTTTACCAAATGCTTTGCTCAAAACAATGAAGCGATCGCAGTGATTATATGTGTTTTTTTCTATTAAATGATGCTTAATCAAAAGACTGAGATTCTTATTAACTACCTCTTGCTGACTCTCAGAAGCCCAAGGCCCATGAAAATTAAAAGTAACTGGTACTCCCTTTGGTAAAATATCTAAAAGCGGAAAGCTATATAATGCAAAGTGTAGATTAATAGCATCTGGTTTGTTTGTTCTTGTTTTCTGAAAGTTAGTACGAATAGACCATAATCTTTGCCAAATAGCGCTATCGGGAGAAGCCAAGTTAGTCAGCTTAATCGGCGAATTTAGTTCCGCCTCTGGTAGCCCAACTCCGCATAATTCCACCTGGTCTTTATTGGCTGCTAATTTATGAGTTAGTTCATACATATACCTTTCTAATCCTCCGGGATCTTTGGGAAACCAGCCTAATCCCAACGTGAGAATAGATGCAGATGATGAGGCTAAATTTTCTGGTTTATTTTTCACTAATATGTCTCCTATAAATATATGAAAACAGTAGGTATATACAACTGTAAGCCCCTACAGAATGTTCCAAAGATTAATTAATAGAATTTCTAAATCTACATTTCCAATAAGATTTTTATATAGAACACCAATTTATAAACTATTTATATGTCAACGTCAACAAGGATAAAACCTTGTGTTTTTATGAACTACATAATACTGGTTAGGATATATATGATACTTGTCAATTGACAAAGGCGAATGCTAGATAGAGAGAGCCAAAAATCACTATAAATTAATAATTATAGAAATATCATGTATTAATATTTACGATTTTTGGTTGCAAATCGGTAGCTATTAATACCTTTAAGAAAGTTTTAGAGATATTGCCTTAAAAATTAAATGATAAAAGTATTTTTATAAAGATAGTGTAAAATTATCGCTCACTTGTAATAATTATATTTTTTACTGATTTCCCAAAAAATGATTGTATATAAATAATTAAAAGCTAAAAAACTATATGATAAATAAAGTAATGACGAAGTTAGGAAAACTCCGTCGCAAGCTTAATCAGTACATCAAAAATTTATCTAAACTTAGATATTTACAAAGGAGTAAAACCTTCAACTTTTTACTCAGTTTGACTGTTGGAGTCATTGTTACTACCCTTGATATTACAACAGACTGGGCAACAACAGAAACACCCACGCTTACATACAAAACATCGTGGACAAGTAATTCTATTGACAATACAAATCTGCTGGTACAAAAAAAGACTGAAACACCTACACTTACTTACAAAACATCGTGGATAGGTAACACTATTGGCAGTGGAAATTTACGGGTACAAAACAATATTGAGGCAATGTATGTTTCTCCTGATGGCACAGTTTATACCAACAGTCATTGGGATGAGGCGGGAATGGAGGCAGCCATATACAAAGATGGTAAGGTTATTGGTGCTATTGGCGATACTCACGGCTGGAGTCGTGGAGGTGGTATCGCTGTAACGGCAAATAGTAAATATATTTACCTTGCCATGACTCAGGGATCGAAGGGGAAAACTGACGAAGATTACCCCCCTGAAGGTACAAGTTGGCATTGCGTTAGACGCTATGATTTGTCAGGGAAACCTGCACCGTTTCCTGAAGGGCGTGGCTGGGATAAAAGTATGTTAATTACCAGTACTAAAAGTGAAGTGACTGGATTAGCAACAGTCGGAAGCGAGTTATATGTAAGCGATTTTGCTGCTAACCGCATTCGTGTCTATGATACTAATACGATGAAGCAAGTACGCAGTTTTACCTTTGCCAATCCAGGAGCAATAACTGTTGATCCACAAAAAAATCTGTGGATTATTCAAAGCAAAAATGGTAGTAAACCTGCCAAAATTTTACATTATTCCCAGAGTGGAAAGCAATTGCCTGAACAGATTGCAGATATCGTTGAACCAACTGCGATCGCAGTTGATCGTCAAGGTAAGCTGTTAGTGGCAGAAAATGGCCCGCGTCAGCAAATATTGATTTATGACATCAAAGATCAGCCAGTGCAGACGGGTAGTTTTGGCTCTAAGGGTGGTATCTATACAGGAGTTGCTGGTGAAGTTGGAGATTTGAAGCTTTATGGACTTACCGGAGTTGGTGCAGATGCTTCAGGTAATATCTATATTAATAGTAATGGTTTCAACAAATCGGGAACAGATTTACGGAAATTTTCGCCATCGGGAAAACTAATATGGCGATCGCTAGGATTAATATTCGTCGATAATGCAGATGCCGATCCTAAAACTGATGGTGTAGATTTATTCACCAAACAAGAACACTATCTCATGGATTACAGTAAGCCTGCTGGTAAGCAATGGACTTACAAAGCTTACACCTTAAATCCTTTCAAATATCCTCAAGATCCCCGCCTGCATACATCGCCCGATGGAACCTTTGTGCGCCGCATCCAAGGGAAGCCGTTTTTGTTCCTCACAGATATGTACAACAGCTTCCTGCAAATATATCGTTTTAATCCAGACAAAGACGGCAAAATTGCTATCCCAGCCGGAATGTTTGTCGGTAGCAATGGCGCAGACAAACCATTTCTCGCCGGAAATTGGCCGCCGAATCAACCACAAAAAGGTGAATGGATCTGGCGCGATCGCAACGGTAATGGCAAATTTGAAAATAACGAATATGATACCAGCAAAGATTATCCCTATATCGGCGGATGGTGGGTAGACAGCAAAGGAGATGTTTGGAAAGCTTTGCGAACAGAAGATGGCATTCGCCACTATCCTTTACAAGGAATAGATGCTAAAGGCAACCCCATCTACAACTATGATTCGATGGAAAAGCAAACTACTCCCAAAATATTTAACGACTTGCGGCGGATCGAATATTTCCCCGAAACAGATAGTATGTATTTGTCAGGTTTCACAGTAGATCACCCCGCCTTTGGTGACGATACTGGAGTTGCTGGATCTGAAATTGCCCGTTTTGACAATTGGAGTAAAGGAAATCGTACCCCCAAGTGGCGAGTTGTGATTCCCTACGACACCATCGGCAAACGTGAAGTGTCTACAGCAGCTATGAGTGTGGCGGGCGATCGGGTATTTGCCGTGAAAGTCAAAACCGCAGAGGTATATGTCTATAATGCCAAGACGGGAGCGCAAGTACAACACTTAAAACCAGGCCCAGAAGTTGGCAGCGAAAGTGGCTGGATTGATATACCTTATGGTATCCGCGCATTTCGTCGTTCAAATGGTGAGTATCTCGTATTTGTAGAAGAAAACTGGAAAGGAAAAGTGATTATGTATCGGCTAGCAGGTTGAGTATTTACTAGCTGATTTGCAATCTTGGTTAAAAGAGCAAAGAAATTAAACTATCTCTTGCAGCTTTTGACTGAGATACATCGCAATTCCTTTCTCGTAGTAAGCGGCTTCATTAATAAAAATAGGATAAACAGTAGACTCTCCCTCATAGAAAATATCTTTTCCTGCAAAAGTCAGAAACATTGGATCACCTGGATTCAGAGGTTCATAGTCTCTAAACTGAAGCTGGGGATGAATCATGGCTTGAATCTCCCCACTTTGCAGCCCACCGTAAGCATCGCTTCTCGGATAATCGATAGTCTCAATATATTGATAGAGTGTAAGCTGGCTGCTTGTCTGCGGAATATTACCTTGATTGCACCCTTCAAAATAGTCTAAAATTGCATAAATAAGCTGCTCTGTTTGTTGAAATAATTCGGCATTTAAAATATTCTGAGCCACAGCACCAACTTCGATAACAAAACCCAATTCGCACAAAGAACGAAGAAAACCACCTTCTTTAGATTGCTGATTCACAAAAATCTTTACCATCGGATTGATAGAACTTAAATAAGCAGCTAACCGAAGTAAGAAAGGATTCAGATCGCAAAAAATCAGACTTAACCCCATGTTGGCAGTTGTGCTGTGCAAATCAACAATTACATCTACAAATGGCTGATTTTGCGGTTGTAGTACTTGTTGGATTGCTTTCGCGCGCGTATCTTCATAACTTGAGAGTTGAGGATTTTGTAAACCTTGATTGGTGAAGCAACGGTTTAAATCCCTGTCAATGTATCGTTTACCTTCTTCAATAGCTTTAAGATTGCCAAGTAATGGCAGAGTTTCAAAAGTTGTCCTGTTGATTAAATTTGGATACTGCTGAAACTTTTTGACTAGATATACTCCTGTTAACTCATTACCGTGGTTTCCTCCAACGATCGCAACTCGTTTAATCTGGCTCATAACAACCTCACTGTCTCCCCTACGGTTATCGAGAATAGTGCAAGATACAAGATAGAAGTATAACTGTTGCTGACTAAATCTTGTAAAAGACTGACGCGATTGCTCCATGTTCGAGCCAAAATGTGATAACTGTTAAGCTGTTAGCTTTAGCACAAAAGAGGTGAAAATTTATGGAGTATAATTTTCAAGCGATCGCTGAACTTTACAAAAACGCCCTCCTCAACGACGTACTCCCATTTTGGGAAAAATATTCTCTTGATTGGCAGCAAGGTGGCTATTTCACTTGCCTAGATCGCTACGGCAAAATTTATGATACAGATAAATTCATCTGGCTGCAAAACCGCCAAGTGTGGACTTTTTCGATGCTTTATAACCAGCTAGAAAAACGCGAAAATTGGCTAAAAATTGCCAGCAATGGCGCTAATTTTCTCGCTCAACATGGCAGAGATAGTGATGGGAACTGGTACTTTGCTCTCACTCATGAAGGAAAACCACTGGTTGAGCCTTACAATATCTTCTCTGATTGCTTTGCAGCGATGGCATTTAGTAAATATGCACTTGCTGGGGGCGAAGAATGGGCAAAAGATGTGGCAATGCAGGCTTATAACAACGTTTTACGCCGTAAAGATAACCCGAAAGGCAAATATAATAAAACCTATCCCGGCACACGCCCAATGAAATCATTGGCTGTACCAATGATTTTAGCCAACCTGACTCTAGAGATGGAATGGCTACTACCAAAAGAAACCCTAGAGAATGTCCTAGCTGAGACTCAGAGCGAAGTGATGACCGATTTTCTCGACCCAGAACGGGGATTAATGTACGAAAATGTTGCCCCTGACGGTTCCCACATAGATTGTTTTGAGGGACGGCTGATTAACCCTGGTCACGGTATCGAAGCTATGTGGTTTATCATGGATATCGCCCACCGGAAAAACGATACCAAAACTATTAACCAAGCTGTTGATGTGGTGCTAAATATCCTGAATTTTGCTTGGGATAGCGAGTACGGCGGATTGTATTACTTTATGGATGCAGAGGGTCATCCTCCACAACAATTGGAATGGGATCAAAAATTGTGGTGGGTTCACCTAGAGTCTTTGGTTGCATTAGCAATGGGCTATCGCCTGACAGGGCGTGAGGTATGTTGGGAATGGTATCAAAAGATGCACGATTATACCTGGTCAAACTTTGCTGATTCCGAGTACGGTGAGTGGTTTGGCTATCTCAATCGACGCGGGGAAGTATTGTTAAACCTCAAAGGTGGCAAATGGAAAGGATGTTTTCACGTACCGCGTGCATTATATCTTTGTTGGCAGCAGTTTGAAGCATTAAAGTGATATACATCAATAATCAAAAGCCACAGCATGAAGTTAGAGATATAAAGGGATTGAGGAAGCGATCGCATCTTGTCTCTCTTAGCTCATAGTCAGCGATCGCACAGGGTTATTTCCTCCTACATTTTCTCAGAAATGGTAAATCTTCCAAAACTGGATGCTCCCGAAATTCTTGTGTAATTTTTAGGCTCTTATTGTAAAACAGCTTCAGACATCTGGGAATACTAAATCTGGAAATACTAAGGATTTAGCAGTTAGCAGTATGGTCAGCACTCTTGTTAGAATTCCCGGATATCACATAACTGAAGAACTTTACAACGGTTCTAGAACCATCGTTTATCGAGGATATCGAGAGACTGACTCATTACCTGTAGCGATCAAACTGCTAAAAAATCCTTATCCCAATTTTAGCGAACTCTTGTCGTTTCGCAATCAGTATATCATTGCGAAAAATCTCAACTCACCCCTAATCGTCCAAACTTATAGCCTAGAACCATACGAAAGTGGCTATACGTTGGTGATGGAAGACTTTGGGGGAATCTCTCTGACAGATTATTTCACTTTTGACCAGACGCTATATATCGCTTCTTTACAAGAGTTTTTAGAAATAGCGATCGCACTCTGCGACATCTCAGATTTACTCTACCACGAGCGCATCATCCACAAAGACATTAAACCCAGCAATATATTAATTAATCCCGAAACCAAACAAGTTAAATTAATTGACTTTAGTATTGCATCTTTATTACCAAGAGAAACCCAAACCCTCGTCAACCCCAATGTGTTAGAAGGGACACTTGCTTATGTTTCCCCCGAACAAACAGGCAGAATGAATCGAGGGATTGACTATCGCACAGATTTGTACTCACTCGGCGTAACTTTCTACGAATTACTTACAGGAGAGTTACCTTTTGACTCCAACGACCCGATGGAGTTGGTACATTCTCATATTGCAAAAATTGCACCATTAGTACACGAAATTAATTCCGAAATTCCATCTGTACTATCAAAAATTGTCAGTAAATTAATGGCGAAGAATGCTGAAGATAGATATCAGAATGCCTTGGCACTGAAATTTGATTTAGAAAATTGTCTGCATCAGTTACAAGTTTTGGGTAAGATTGAAAGTTTTGAAATTGCGAGTAAGGATGTGTGCGATCGCTTCATCATCCCCGACAAACTGTACGGACGGGAAAATGAAGTTCAGTCTTTACTGAAAGCTTTTGAGCGTGTTGCTAGCGGCAGTTCTGAACTGATGTTGGTGGCTGGTTTCTCTGGTATTGGCAAAACTGCGGTGGTGAATGAAGTCCACAAACCCATCACCCGACAGTGCGGCTATTTCATCAAAGGAAAGTATGACCAGTTCAATCGCAATATTCCGTTTTCAGCCTTTGTCCAAGCTTTTCGCAGCTTGATGGGACAAATCCTGAGCGCATCCGATATAGAACTAGCTCACTGGAAGAAGCAAATCCTGGCTACTGTTGGTGAAAACGGACAAGTTCTGATTGAAGTCATTCCCGAACTAGAATACATCATTGGTTCCCAACCCCCGATAATTGAGTTGGTTGGTAGTGCATCTCAGAATCGGTTTAATCTGCTCTTTGGCAAATTTATTCAGGTATTTACAAAAAAAGAACATCCCTTAGTGATTTTCCTCGATGATTTACAGTGGGCCGATTCCGCTTCTTTGAACCTTTTGAAATTGTTGATGAGCCAGTCAGAAGCAGGCTATCTACTTGTACTCGGAGCTTATCGGGATAATGAAGTTTTTCCAGCCCACCCGTTGATGCTAACCCTGAATGAGATTAGAAAAGGTGGTGTCAATCTCAATACTCTCATGTTGGCTGCTTTGAATGAATTAGATATTACCTGTTTAGTTGCCGATACATTGCAGTGTTCAAATAATATCGCTGCACCGCTTTCGCACTCGATCTACCAAAAAACTCAGGGAAATCCATTTTTCACAATTCAGTTTTTGTACGGACTGCATGAGGAAGAATGTATTATTTTCAATCGTTCCTCAGGCTATTGGCAGTGTGACTTAACCCAGGTAACACAGTTGGCTCTGACGGATGATGTTGTGGAATTTACGATCCGACGATTGCAGAGACTACCAGAAGCAACACAGCAAGTATTAAAGCTAGCGGCGTGCATTGGTAATCGATTTGATTTAGAAACATTAGCAGTAGTCTGTGAAGCTACTCAAGATAGTGTCGCAGCAGATTTGTGGCGATCGCTTCAAGAGGGGTTAGTTATTCCAGAAAACTCAACCTACAAGTTTTTCCAGGGAAAGGGACATGATGTAGAAGCGGTTGATAACATAACTGTTAGTTATCTGTTTCTCCACGATCGAGTGCAGCAAGCCGCTTACTCTCTCATTCCTGAGACTTTGAGACAAGCAACCCACTTCCAAATTGGCAAACTTCTGCTTGCTAATTTTTCGCCAGAAGAACAAGGTAGCAAAATTTTTGCGATCGTCAATCACTTAAATGAGGGCTTTGTACTTCATCAAAGCCAGGAAGAACGTTCAGAACTTTTACAGCTAAACTCTATTGCAGGGAAAAGGGCTAAAGAGTCTACTGCCTATGGGGTTGCTGTTAACTACTTTACGGTAGCTGAACGCTTATTACCTCCAGATAGTTGGCAGCAATGCTATGAAAAGTCCTTAGATGTTTATTTCAATCTCGCAGAAGTTAAGTATTTGTCTGCGGATTTTCAATCTTCTCTAGCCATTGTTGAAACGATTTCTAGCTTTGCAAGACAACAAATTGATCGGGCTGAAGCGTTTAACCTAGCGATTCTGATGTTCACATTGCAAGGTCAGTACCTCCAAGCACTTCAGTATGGACAAAAGGCATTGTCTTGCTTGAATTTTGATTTATCAGAAATAGACTTACCAGAGAAACTTGAATCTTACCAACATGAGATTCAATTGAAATTAGGGAATCGCACAGTAGAGCAGCTAGTCGATGAACCAGAGTCCACAGATCCAGAAAAACGCCTGATTATCAAAATCTTAAATAATTTAATAGTACCCGTTTATGTTCTACAAAAGGGAGAGCTATACTTTGTCGTCGCTTTATCGATGGTTTCAGTATCTCTCAATTTTGGCGTAATAGCTGAATCAGGAAACGGATTTTCAGCCTATGGAATGTATCTCGGATATTATCAGAGCGAGTATCAATCTGGCTATGAATTTGGAGTACTTGCCGAAAGTTTAGCCAAACGATTTAAGCAAGCAGATAATTTATGCAAAGCTTGCTATATGCTGGGGAATAATTTGCTTTCCTGGGTGCGTCCCTTGCGTTGCTCTGCGCCTATTTTCGATCGAGGATTAGTGGCTGGGCTACAGTCTGGGGAGATGGTTTTCTCAGGTAATCTTTTGATGTACAAGCTGCTCAATTCATTTTATGCCGGAGAAAGCCTATTAGAAATTCAGCAAAATCTTCCTGAATATTTAGAATTTTGTGCCAAGAAACTTAACTATCAGCTTCCTGTGGATGTGATCTCTGGATTAAACATTGCGCTTGCTGAACTTACAGCGAGTCCTGCTGAGGATATCCCGACTGAGCAGCAGCATCTGGAAGTATGTAAAATAAACAACAGTGATTATGCAATTTGCCACTATTTGCTCCTAAAAACTAAAATTCTATGTTTTTACGGGCGCTATGAAGAGGCATTGGAATCGGCTCAGGGGGCTGAAGACCTCGTTGGTACAATTACTGGAAAATATCAGGTTGCAGCTATCAATTTCTATCAATCTATTGCTCTAGCTGAATACTGCCGGATTCATTCTCTAGGTTTAGACAATAGTTATATCCAAAAAGTTAAATCAAACCAAGCGCAACTGAGTCTATGGGCAGCTAGTTGTCCTGAAAACTTTGCTCATAAGTACAATCTCGTGAATGCAGTTTTAAGCGTTTTATCAGGACAGAAAACAGAAGCAATTGAACTGTTCGATAGCGCTATTTCTGGAGCTAAGAGCCTGTCAAGAAACAACTTTTACAATTTATTATCTAGAAAGCTTACTGAGAAGGCATTTCTAGCTCAAAAGAGGCAAGGTTGTTACATGACAAGCTCTAAAGTCAATGGCTACCTCCAAGAAGAAGCCTTAGCAAACGAACTTGCAGGCAAATTCTGCCTCGAATGGCGCAAACAAAAATTCGCCGCAGGCTATATACAAGAAGCCTATTATTGTTACGAAAAATGGGGTGCAAAAGCCAAAATTGCCGATCTGGAAAGACGCTATCCACAATTGCTAGCCCCTATCCTCCAGCAAACCCATACTCCCTTCTCCACTAGGGACACAATCTTCTCATTGGCAAATGTTACATCCATCAGTTCCAGCACTTCCCACAGTAGTAATGTATCTGTTGCTTTAGATTTAGCTGCCATTCTTAAAGCTTCTCATACTATCTCAGGTGAAATCGAATTTGAAAAACTGCTTTCATCGTTGCTTGAGATCGTCATTGAAAATGCTGGGGCTGATAAATGCGTGTTCATGATGTTGCGAGACGATTCGCTAGACGATACCAAAACTGAACGCCTGTTAATCAAAGGGTCAATTACCACAGGTTTAAAGCCAGTTGTCTTGCAGCATATTCCCATTGAAGATAGCCAAGACATTCCCCACAAGCTGATTTACAAAGTCAAACATAATAGGCAGACTGCTGTAATAGTTGATGCGAGTGCCGATCTGACCTTAGCCAACGACCCATATATCATGCGTCAGCAGCCGAAAAGTATCTTGTGCAGCCCGATTTTGCATCAAGGGAAGTTGCTGGGCATTTTATATCTAGAAAATAATTTAACA
This sequence comes from Nostoc sp., assembly GCF_036917775.1. Lineage (GTDB taxonomy): Bacteria > Cyanobacteriota > Cyanobacteriia > Cyanobacteriales > Nostocaceae > Nostoc. The sequence goes on along the minus strand of NZ_JBALEQ010000158.1, from coordinate 77,175 downwards.
ACGGGGGCATTTACAAGCGATCGCATCGAACTGCTTAATTTGCTGTGCGCTCAAGCGGCAATTTCTTTGGAAAATGCCAGACTTTATGAGCGTTCTCAGGAATATGCCCAACAGCTAGAACAGGCATTAAATAACTTGCAACAAGCACAATTACAAATGATCCAAAGTGAAAAAATGTCTGCTTTGGGAAACTTAGTTGCTGGTATCGCTCACGAAATGAATAATCCTTTAGGTTTTATTGCTGCCAGTATTAAACAAGCTAAACCAACTATTTCTGATATTGTGGAACACTTAAAACTCTATCAAGAAACTTTACCCGATAAGAGTGAAGAAATTCTTGACCACGAATCAGAAATTGACTTGGAATATAGCTTAGAAGACTTGCCAAAAATCCTTGATTCGATGACGATAGCGTGCGACAGGCTGCAAAATATCAGTACCTCACTTCGCACTTTCTCTCGTGCCGATCGGGATTATAAAGTACCGTTTAACATTCACGAAGGTATTGATAGCACTATTCTTATTCTCAAACATCGTCTGAAAGCTAACGAAAAACGTCCCACTATCGAAGTTGTCACAAACTACGGTAATTTACCTCAAGTTGAATGTTTTCCTGGGCAATTAAATCAGGTATTTATGAATATTCTTGCTAATGCTATTGATGCTTTAGAGGAGTTGAATATTGGGCGAAGTGTGGCAGATATTCAAGCTAATCCCAACCGTATTACCATTAAAATTTCAATCGAAAATCATCTTGTAAAAATTGCCATTACTGATAACGGTAAGGGAATGAGTGAACAAGTAAAACAAAAGATTTTTGACCATTTATTTACTACAAAAGCTGTAGGCAAAGGTACAGGATTAGGATTGGCGATCGCTCGTCAAATTATTGTAGAAAAACATGGTGGAGCAATCGAAGTGAATTCTAAACTTGGCGAAGGAACTGAATTTGTGATTCAGCTACCTCTGTTGGCATAAAGGCATCACTGTTCCCTACCTGGTAAATTGTACGCTAAAACTGAAAGTACATGGAGTAAGATTTTCAGGAATCGCTTTTTCCTGAAAGATTGGTGAGAAAGCTATGCTTCTCGTGCTAATTTTAATCTAGGTTGAACGAAAAATCGTCGTTCCAGACACTTGAAAATTTCTTAGCGTACAAAAAACCTTTTCTGAGATAACTATAATAGAACTTAGGCACGGGTAATCGGAAAACGAACCACAGAGGGCGCAGAGGTCACGGAGGAACGAGAGTTTTAGAGGGTTTTTGCGTAGTCGTACTATAATGTGCTGTAAATCAAGAGTTAAAGCCACTAACCATCTGAATTAAAGCTTTAATTTTGTTTTAATTACCGCCTCATCTCTAAAGCCTACTAAAACTGCTGTTCCATCTTTAACGAAAATTGGGCGTTTTAGCAGCATTGCATCATTAGCAAATGCGTCAATCCACTGTTGATCAGTCCAAGTTTTCTTTTCATCTCCTAAAGCTCGATAAGACTGACCGGAGGTATTTCGCATGGGAGCAGAACCCAAAGACTTCATCCAGTTTTGAATCATCTCACTGTTAGGTGGAGTTTCTTTAGTATTGATGAATTCATATTCAATGCTATTGCTTTGGAGCCACATCAGAGCTTTTTTGCAAGTGCCACAGTTAGGAATTCCGTAAACTTGAATGGACATAAAGTAGTTAAGCAATAATTACCATTTTTATACATAATATAATTGATAATTAATGTAACCTGGAGCATCTCATCTTTGTAAGTATACCAGGGGATTAGAAATTGCGGCTATACAAACAAAGTCCGCCTACGCGGACTCGAAGAATTTGAAACCCAGGTCGCTGGGTTTTGTTTGTATAGCCGCGTACTCCTACCGAGAAGCAAGCTACGCGTCAGCGTGCTGGAGGCTCTATTCCATTCAGCTAGGCCCGGCGTGTTTTTATACTCATTGAGATGCTCCCAATGCGATCGCTTATAGGGTTCGTTTTCCCTACTTCGCACTCACCACTTTATGACCGATATCTCTCCGGTAATATATGCCCTCAAACTGAATATATTTGATCCCAGAGTATGCTTGGGCGATCGCTTGCTCAAAATTTTCTCCGATTCCAGTCACATTTAATACTCGACCCCCATCTGTCACAACTTCTTGTTGCTGGTTTAATTTTGTACCTGCATGAAATACAGTTGCTCCTGTTACCTCTGCGTCGCTAATGCCAGTAATAACCTTACTTTTCTCATATTCTCCGGGATAACCACCTGAAGCGGCAACGACAGTGGCAGATGTTCCTTTTTTCCAAGCAATGGGCGGTAATTCACTTAATCGCTGCTGTACACAGGCTAGAAGTAAATCTTCTAGGGGTGTTTCTAATAATGGCAAAATCACCTGGGTTTCTGGATCGCCAAAGCGACAGTTAAATTCCAAAACCTTTAAGTCGCCATCGGGTGCAATCATTAAGCCAGCATACAGCACACCCCGGTAATCAATGCCTTTAGCTCGTAAGGTGGCGATCGCTCTTTCTAAAACTTCTGTTTGAATCCGTGCCATCAACTCTGGTGTCGCAATGGGTGCTGGGCTATATGCTCCCATACCACCAGTATTCTCGCCTGTATCGCCGTCACCAATTCGCTTATGGTCTTGAGCGGGTAGCAAAGGACGAATCGTTAACCCATCCGTTAATGCTAAAACTGATACCTCTTGCCCAATTAAACATTCTTCAATGACGACAAATTCACCAGCACTACCAAATTGCCCCTGAAAAATTGCATCAACAGCACTTTCTGCCTGTGCAACTGTTTCAGCTACTATCACACCCTTACCAGCTGCCAAGCCATCAGCTTTAACGACAATTGGCGCTCCCTGAGACTTGACATAAGATTTTGCTGCTTCTGCCTCCGTAAATACCGCAGCCCGCGCCGTCGGAATCCCTGCTTCTTGCATTAGGGCTTTTGCCCAAGCTTTACTCGCTTCAATTTGCGCTCCCGCTCTGACTGGGCCAAATACCATCAATCCTTTATCTTGAAGGTAATCTGTGATTCCTTTAGATAGAGGTACTTCTGGCCCAACTACTACTAGAGTTATGCCATGTTCTAGAGCATATCGGCTGATGCCTTCAAAATCATCTACTCCTAGGGGCAAGTTCTGGCAACGTTCCATACTTGCTGTTCCCCCATTCCCTGGTACACAGACAACTTGCTCAACTTGCTTAGATTGCAACAGTTTCCATGCCAGAGCGTGTTCGCGCCCTCCATTACCTATAACTAAAACTTTCACTGATTTCCTCGTGTGTCCCTTGCAAACGAGAATACCTGATTAAGCTCTCGCGATCAATTTTTTCACAAGAGTGACAGAACTGGGATAGCTCTGAGTGCTTGCAAAGCGCAATCTGACAATGCGATATTTAGTGGTCTTCTCTACGAGATGCAAGCGCAAAAAGTTAGTGGCGGGTCTGAATCCCCCACTTATTCATTCTGACTTCTGAATTCTTCTTCAATCAAATGAATGATCTGCCTTAAGTAGAAAATTCCAACCGATGTGCAGTACCATTATCCACAAAAGTCTGTTCACCAAAGCCGACTAATTCCACAATGGTTTCACGCGTTATAGGTGAAAACTCACCTTCTCTGGCTGCAATCTCAACAATGGTTGTTTGCTGCTCGGAATAAACATGGTAAGTTGTGGTGCAAAAGGCTCCTGTTTTGTACTCAAAAGTATGACCATCATCTTCATAAAGGGTAAACTCACCAACACCCTTCCAGATTCGCAGTCTCATTTGGTTTATGGGATGTTCATCTACATATTGCATTACTGGGGCGATCGCAATAATGGAGCCAGCACGAACATATAACGGCATTTTCTCCAGTGGTGCATAAGCAAGAATGTGAGTTGGCCCTGTAAATTCCTCTCCACTCCACCAATCGTACCAACAACCTTCAGGCAAGTAGACGGCACGATGTTCAACGCCTGGACGGTAAATTGGTGCTGCTAGTAACGAGGGGCCAAGCATTACTTGATCGGCAAGAGAAAAGGTATTTTGATCGTTGGGGAAATGATAGAGAAGTGGGCGAAGAATTGGTGCGCCAGTAGTTGCAGCTAACCAAAAAAGAGTGTAAATGTAAGGTAGTAATTGATAACGGAGTTCAATATACTCGCGGCAAATTTTTTCGATGCGATCGCCAAATACCCAAGGCTCATGCTGTGCAGTAGTTAATGCTGAATGTCCACGCATCAAGGGGTAAAGCATTCCTAGCTGCATCCAACGCGCATATAGTTCAGCCGTAGCATTCCCTGCAAACCCCCCAATATCACTACCAACAAAGGGAATACCCGATAGACCCAGGTTACAAAGCATTGGTATGGACATTTCCAAGTGTTCCCACAGAGATTGATTGTCTCCTGTCCAGATAGCTGACCAACGTTGAATACCAGCATATCCAGAGCGTGTCAATATAAAAGAGCGTTCAGTCGGACGAGATATTTTCGCTCCTTGATAAGATGCCTGTGCCATCATTAGCCCATAAAGATTGTGAACTTCCTTGTGGGTGGTTATCTCCTCAGTTGGCCCCTGTGGTGCATCAAGGGGAAAGGAAATTTTGTTACCAGGGTCGCCGAATGGACGGTCATCCAGTGCGGGTTCATTCATGTCGTTCCAAATGCCGACAACACCAATATCAGTTAAACTTTTTTGCCAATTTCCCCACCAATCTCTAACTTCAGGACGTAGGTAATCAGGAAAGACAGCCTTGTCTGGCCAAACATAGCCGTGGAACAATTGACCATTGGTTTTTCGGATGAAATAGTTGTTGTTTAATCCCTCGTCAAAGACTTTGTAATCTGCTTCTGGCTCGTATTTGACTCCCGGATCAACAATCGTCACTACTTTAAATCCATCTTGTTTGAGATTATGGATTAATTTTTGAGGGTCAGCAAATCGCTTGGGACTCCAGGTAAAAACCCTATAGCTATTCATATAGTCAATATCTAAATGAATAACATCACAGGGAATCCGACGCTGACGAAATTCATCAGCTAGTTTGCCTACTATATCTTGTGACTCATAACTCCAGCGACATTGATGATAACCTAATGACCATCGAGGTGGTAAAGGCATCCGTCCAGTTAGCTGGGTGTAAGTCTGGATAATTTTCGCTGGTTCCGGCCCATAAATAATGTAGTAATCTAGTTCACTCCCCTGAGTTTCCATCTTCCAGACTCCAGGCTGCTGTGCGCCCAGATCAAATCGGCTCCAATAAGTAGTATTAAAAAAAAGTCCGTATCCCAATCCAGGACGCAAAGCGATGAAAAAGGGAATTGCCTGATACATACTGTCTGTCATGATGCCGTAATCGATCGCATCTGATGCCCAGTTGGTTCTCACTTTTGAGCGCTGATCTAATAAACCAGTTGGTTCACCAAAACCATAGAAATGTTCGTCAGCTTCAATCCGTTTCCACCCAGCAACCTCCCCTGTCCGCCACCCCATCCCTAAGTCTGTATCTTGTGCAAAAGGCTGTCCTGCTGAGTCAAAGCACTGGATACGACAAGGATCGCGGGACACGACAATAGACAATTGCTCAGTTTCTATTTCTATAGTCTCTGCTTTTTCCCGCACTTCAAACGGCACAGTAGGCCATTCTTCATCCGCAAGTGCTACTGCCCACGATCGCCTAGAGAGAAATTCACCACTTGGGGCCATCCTTACCCGAATTAAGTTTGGTGCTAGCACACTAACTATTAGACAGGGGTCGCCGCACAACAAGAGGATATGGCGCTCATTCTGTTGTATTGCTTGTACTGCTCCAAGGATTGACCAAGGCGCTTCAGTTGTGTGCAGTTGTCCAAAGTATTGTGGCATAATTTCTGATTTCAAGATAACTATTTTACCCAATTGAGATTCACATAAACTACTACTCAAAAGCGTGTATCTTTAGGCATAGGGTATATTTAACTTTATTTATCGCGGTACTAGGCAATCAAAGCCGCGCTTTGGAGCCAAAAGTAGTAATATCTGCGATCGCAGATATTATCCCTTCAACAGCGATCGCTTTCTGTGCCACACCATTACCCGTTTCTATGTGAATACGAAATTTTCATCAAAGTCTCAAGGTGGATGAAGCTATGAGCTAAATTTGTTACTGTTGGCTAAAAATTACAGTTGAGTAAATTTGATGAGTGTTCGAACACTACGCTCCTACGCTTTCCTATCAATTGGGGCAGCAGTTGTTACTATTGCTTTGAAGTTTGGGGCTTATCTGCTAACCGGATCGGTAGGGTTGCTTTCGGATGCAATCGAATCGTGTGTGAATCTGGCGGCAGCATTGATAGCACTGTGGGCAGTAACTTATGCTGCCAAACCAGCCGATGCAGAACACACCTTTGGGCATTCTAAAGCGGAATATTTTTCCAGTGGAGCAGAAGGTGCGTTGATTATAGTTGCAGCAATCAGTATTGGAGTTGAAGCCTGGGGAAGATTACTGCACCCAGAAGCGATCACTCAAGTAGGATTGGGGTTGGCTCTATCAATGTTGGCAACAGCAGTCAACGGTGGAGTTGCTTTTGTCTTGCTAAAAGCGGGACGACGTTTGCGTTCGATTACACTGCGAGCTGATGCTCATCACCTATTTACTGATGTCTGGACTTCGGGTGGTGTGATAGTGGGAATCTTTTTGGTTCAGGTAACAGGTTGGCTAGTACTTGACCCAATCATTGCTTTGTTGGTAGCAGTCAATATTGTCTGGACAGGATTTAGTTTGCTAAGAGAAAGCTTTTTTGGATTACTGGATACTGCTTTGCCTATTGAAGAAATGGAGACAATCCGGGTTATTCTCAGTAAATATGAACGCCAAGGTATTCAGTTTCATGCAGTGCGTTCTCGGATTGCTGGAACACGTCGGTTTATTTCCTTTCATGTTTTAGTACCTGGAGTATGGACAGTGCAGCAAGGACATGATTTATGCGAAGCAATTGAGTTGAGCATCATTCAAGCATTGCCAAAAAGCAGCATCACAACTCATCTGGAACCATTAGAAGACCCTGTATCCTGGGACGATCAAGAATTGGAGCGGACTAGTAACCAATGACATGAATCACTTGCAAGCACTGTTCAAGAGGGTGAACTACCCCAACTTGCCGAGTACGGCTGAAGTTGGGGCTTCTGTAATCGTTGGGGAGTGCCTAAACTTAGACTTTCGCCCAAGAATAGGACTTACCTCTCCTCCTACAGCAGAGACGGCTGAACCTTCCGCCTTTATCATTCTGATACCCTCTGCTCTAATGTTCTGCGCGGCGTTCGCGTCACGCGAATGATGAGTATTGCAATGAGGACAAGTCCATTCACGGACATCCAATGGCATCTCACCTATTTGATAGAAGCAATTAGAACAGAGTTTGGAACTAGGGAACCACCTATCAATCTCAACCAACTTTCCACCTCTGCTTTCTAGCTTATAAGCTAGAAAGTTAGTGAATGTTCCCCAGCCCACATCAGATATTGATTTCGCCAATTTGTGATTATGCACCATGCCTTTGACATTAAGATTTTCTACTATGACAGCTTGACTATCGCTGATCAACTTGTAACTAAGTTTATGTAGAAAATCCTGCCGCGAATTAGTAACTCGCTCGTACACTTTGGCAACAACTTTTCTATATTTATTTCTTGAATTACTCCCTTTTAACTTACGTGCTAATTTCTTCTGTTTGCGTTTAAGATTTTTCTCATGTTTGGCAAGGTGTTTAGGATTATCGTATTTTGAAACCTTTTCGCCATCAGTGACGACAGCAAAGTGTTTTAGTCCTAAGTCAATGCCATAAATTTTACCTTCTGAAATAATCGGATTTTTACCCTCAACTTCAGTTAGGATAGATGCAAGATATTTACCAGAAGGCGTTTTGCTTACAGTAACAGTTTTGATTTTTCCCTCAATCGGTCTATGTATTTTGGCTTTGACTATCCCGATATTTCCAGGGAGTTTAACATCGCCATCTACAATCTTGACGTTTTGAGGATACTGGATAGACTGTTTTCTGTGCCTAGATTTGAATTTAGGAAATCCAGCACGTTTCTCAAAAAAGTTTTTGTACGCTGTAGTTAGATTCAGTGTCGTAGCCTGTAAAACTTGGCTATAACAATCGGCTAACCACACAGTCTCTTCTGTCTTTTTGAGTGTAGGAAGAAATGCGTTGAGTGCCGCACGGCTAAGTCCTTTTCCCGTTTCCTTGTAAGTCTCAATTGACTTATTCAGAGCGTAATTCCACCACCATCTAGCACACCCAAAAGTTTGCGCTAGTTGTATTTCTTGCTCAACTGACGGATATAAACGGACTTGTACAACCTTATGTAGCACTCAATATCACCTCTTTGATGTGCTTATCTCATCATAAATATAGATTGTGGTAAAGCACTAAAATATAATGTTGGTGATTTCTCACTCCCCCCCACTTCTTTATCAACCTGCGGTTGATATTAGTCGGAGGTGTTTTCGTCATCACCCGGCTATCCATCCCCACCGTAAGACGGATGGGGAATTCCGCCGAATTAGTTAAATAATAGGTGAACCACCTTCTAAACACAAAACAGCCACCTCTGCTTCATTCAACAATTCAACATCAGCAGCGTTTTTTGAATAAGTGTATGTATGAGGCGGTAGCCCCTAGGGACGAAAAAAGTAAGTACCTCTGGAAATCTGCATAATTCTTTACCTAATTACACAGAAGTTACAGTTAGTAACTTCTGTGTAATTAGCAATTTTCAAAATTTTAACTATTTCCTTAACTGTCTTAACTGTCTTAACTGTCCACTTAACTGTCTTAACTGTCTTAACTGTCTGATTAGCTATCTTAACCATCTCCTTAACTGTCTTAACTGCTATTGCATTTTGTAGATAAAGCTGAGATGATTTGTAAGCTGAAGTTCAACCTGTTCTTTGAAATGTAGTTATTAAATTTAAAATTAGTCTACTTTAATAAATCTATTATGGAAATCTATCATAATGAAATTTTCGTCCAATATTAAATAGCAGGAGTAACCGTAAATATTATCTCATAATGAATCCCTAATCCACCCCAAAAAACTATGGATTAACACCAATCAAAAATAAAAATACTTGTCATTAATTGAAGCATATCAGGGCAGTTTTACCAGCATAAATAGAAAAGCGAATGCTAAAGATTATTTTAGTTTTTCTAGATTTAATTACTGATATTTAAACCGGAGTTATTCTTAAAATCAGACTAACAGAATTTTATTAAACTTAAAGAAATCTTATACATTTATATAGCTAAATATAGTATTGAAAATCTCCTCAAAAATATCTTTAGTATAGAAATGAGATATTATTTAAAAATATAGTCGCTTCAATAGAGAATATATTATTCCCATGCAAATGTTTCTCTGAATTAGATACTTAAGTAGTGTTTTCATCAGCATCCAAGTGTAAGGATTTTAGGTAATTATTATAATGGATGACATAGTTAAAAAACTTGCTGGTCTGGGTCTTCCTGGTGTAATACTCGTGATTCTAACGGTAACAACAGGGGGAAGTTCTACTGCTGTTGCAGCTATTCTGACAGCCTTGGGAGGGCCCTTTGGCATCGTCGGAGGTATAGCCCTGCTAGGTCTAGTAACTTTGGTAGGAGATACTGTAACAGGATATGGAATTGAAGCCATTCTTAAAGGCATCTATACAGAACGTAGTAAAACCGAATCTGTGATATTTCTCCTCAAAGAAATTCAAGGTTTACCAATTACAGAGGAGCTAAAAATTAAATTGAAAAATCAACTTAGCGTAGCAATGATTACTGATACTAAAGAGGTTCGATATTTAAAAAAAATTGAAATCATTGAGGAATAGTTTTTTTATACAAACTGTAAAATTGTCAACATTTAGTTAGGTTGAGCAATTTACAGCAAGATAATACTAATTGTCTCAAAGGGGACTTTTATAAGGATATAAAAGCTAATGCAATTAGATAATTATAATCAGCTTTTAGAAAATTCAAGTAATTTAAGTTTTAAATATAGAGAAATAGAGGTTGCTATTCGGGCTAGCTTCACTGTAAACGATTGTATTTTTAGAGAAAGAGAGACAGAAAATTTAAAACAGGAGTTAGTTGCTTATGTCGTTCTATCAGGTTTATTTGTAGCAGCAGAATTGTTATCTCACCTGCAAGCAATCCTACCTATCGAATCTACACCAAGGGCAATTGTGCCAGTATCAACTCTACCGTTTACAGATAGAGGAGAGTTAGATGAAGTGACTCTAGCTACTTTAGAAGTTATTGACTCTGACCTAATGCTTCGTATAGAAGACCAACTAGAGTCATTGTTAGAAATTGAACGTGTTGCAGTAGTTTGCGAACCGATAGTGAAGAGTATTCCTCCTCTCCATTTAGAGGATTTACTACCCGATACTCAAGCGATGTCTAGGACGGGCTGCACCTACGCTCGTGATGATAGTCAGCAAAATTTACAAGCCACGACATTCAGTATTCAGACACAAAACAATAACTCTTTCTTGCCAAAAAAATTAGCCATTAGTCATGGGAAACCGTTACAAAACCCTCAAGATGCTTCCAAAACCTTAGCAGAAGTACTGCAACGAACTGCTCAGTCAACTAAAAGCATCGTCTACATTCAGCCTGATGGTATTGAAAAAGTGATCAATGTATCCACTGACTTGATTCTGCAAAATCCCCTCAAATGGCTAGATTTGATTGATTTGCATAAAGCTACGATTAGTTGGGCACCTAATTTTGCATTTTCCCTCATTTGCGATCGCGCTTTCGATATCAATCGAAACAATTGGGATTTGTCTTCAATGAGGTTTTTGATTAACGCAGGGGAGCCGATTGTAACTAAAGTAGCGAGGAAGTTTCTGAAGCTACTTAGCCCCCACGGTTTGCGGACTAATGCTATTCATCCAGCTTTTGGAATGTGCGAAACTGCTTCTGGTATTACTTTCTCCGACAGTTTTTCTTTAAAATCTTCATCAGATGAGACTTCATTTGTAGAACTTGGCTATCCAATTGCTGGTACTTCCTTACGTATCGTTGATGAAAATGAACAAATAGTTACAGAAAATACTATTGGTCGTCTACAGGTTAAAGGTGCATCTGTTACCTCTGGTTACTATCAAAATCTCAAGGCGAACAAAGAAGTTTTTACCTCTGATGGTTGGTTTAATACGGGAGATTTAGGGTTTCTCCACCAAGGACGTTTAACCATTACTGGACGGCAAAAAGATGTGATTATCATCAATGGGCTAAACTCCTACTGTCATGAAATCGAAGCCACCATTGAAGAAATTGCGGGCGTAGAAGTTTCTTATACAGCAGCTTGTGCCATCCGAGCCACTGGAAGTAATACCGATCAATTAGCCATCTTTTTTAGTCCCAAACTTTTTGATGATCAGAGTTTAGTGAGTCTCATAAAAGAAATTCGCACTCGAATTGTGAACAATCTGAGAGTAAATCCCGATTATTTAATTCCAGTAGATAAAGAAATTATTCATAAAACTGTAATTGGCAAAATTCAGCGATCGCAACTTAGCCAGCGCTTTAATGCAGGTGAGTTTAAAGCAATCATTAAACGGATTGATATATTACTGAGTAATGCTAATACTATTCCTGACTAGTTATACCGTAAAGTATGAAAGCAAAATTACAAATTTATTTGTTTGTGGAGATTAAAATCTTGTGACAAACCAGATATATAGCCAATCAGTACTAACATTTGATGGTCAAGACGATTACATAGATTTTGGCAAAAACGATTTTGCTGGTGTTTTTGCTCAAGGAAGTTCAGCCTTTACGATTTCAGGATGGGTGAATCCTCATCAACTAACAGATAAAGCCACCACCTATGGAACGCGCAACGTTTTTTTCGCTCGTTCTTCAGATCGATATAGTGATAATTTTGAGTTTGGCATCAGTGAATCAGGAAACCTAGATATATACATTGACGAAAATGTTGAAAAATTTATCAAACCCTTTGGTAATGGAGAATTAGCTGTCGGACAATGGCACTTTTTTGCTATTGTTTTTAATAAGGGTCAAGTAAGTATATACCTTGACGAACATGAGTACTTTGGCTATTTCACAGGTGACTCTTTAAATAAAGCAACGAGTTCTATAACTCTGGGCGCGACTTTACACAACAACATATATTTCACTGGTCAATTAGCTAACATTAGCGTCTGGAATTACCCTTGTCCCCCAGTGGAAATCCAGAGGCATCGCTATCAACCTTTAGTTGGCAATGAACAAGGATTAATCGCTTACTGGGCATTAAACGAAGGACAAGGGACAAGTGTAAAAGACCAAACTGGAAATGGCCATGATGGAAAATTGCGTGGCAATCCCAGTTGGGATGTTGCACAACTTCCCTTTGGAATTACACAATCATCCAGCGAGAGTGAGAAACAAGACCAGACATTGACTAATCCCGATGAGGAAAAACCATCAGAAACTGTGGTAATCGGCGAAGAAAAACAGTTGATTGCAGAAGTTATCCCCATTCAAGTAACTGCGATCGCTGAAGGTGATTTGCGGCAAATATCCGTTGAGGTTCCTCCGGTTGTAGAAACTGACATCCCCACAGAGACAACAACAAAGGGAAAAAAAGGGACAAAAAGACAGACCGAAAAATCTGCAAATATTCAAACTAATCAGCCAAAGGGCGACAAATCAGAAACAGCCCAAACAGTTGCAGTCAACATCCAACAACAGGAAGAACCACAAACATTAACTCAGGAGCGATCGCCAAAAACTATGAATACTAAAGCCAATCCCAAATATAAAATCCTTGCTATTGACGGAGGCGGTATTCGGGGCATCATCCCCACCATGATCCTGGCAGAAATTGAAAAGCGGACACAAAAGCCGATTTTTAGTTTGTTCGATTTAATTTCTGGTACTTCTAGCGGAGGAATTCTGGCACTCGGATTAACTAAACCCCGATTAGATTTAGAGGCCACCGATACCTCACCCACAGCCCAATATAGTGCTGAGGATCTCTTGCAAATATATATTGAGTATGGGGCTGAGATATTTTACGAGCCCTTCTGGGAAAAAGTACTCGGTCAAATAGAGGATATATTCGTTCAACCAAAATATTCTTCCGAAGGAAGAGAAGAAATTATTAGGCAATATTTTGGTGATAGTCCTCTAGAAAATAATCTTAAAGAAGTATTTGTAACTAGCTACGATATCGAGCAGCGAATTCCGATATTCTTTACTAACAAACTGGAAAAACAACAGACAGAATCGAAAAAGTTTCGTAAGTTATGTGCAGGCTTTACCCTCACAGATGCGGCATTAGCAACTAGTGCAACTCCAACTTATTTCGCTCCTTATCGCGTTTCTAGCTCCCATAATACCAACGGCTTTTACACTTTAGTCGATGGTGGAGTAGTTGCTAATAATCCAGCTAATTTGGCTATTTTAGAAGCACAAATCAGTAGACAAGAAACTAAACAACCCCTAAATATAGAGGATATCTTATTAGTATCCTTGGGTACTGGTTCCTTGACCAGTGTCTACGCTTATGATGAAGTGAAACAATGGGGCCTATTACAATGGGCAAAACCACTATTAAATATTGTGCTGGATGGTGGGAGCGAAGTAGTAGCTGGAGAATTAGAACGATTATTTGAGGCTACTAATAAAGGGAATAAAGCTTCTTATTATCGATTCCAAACATTCTTAAAAAGCGAACTCGAAGCAATAGATAATGCCAAATTAGAAAATGTCCGACAGTTACAAACTTTAGGTAGCATACTGATTCAAGAAAAAAGTCAAGAAATCGATGAGTTGTGTAAGATTTTAACAAGCTAAATCTGAGAGGATGTTTTATAAGTTGCCTTGGCAATATCAAAAGTTTTAGTTCACTCTAAATCCCTCGATAAATTGGGAAACTTTGATTCCAGTCTCCTGCCTTTTTAGGAAGATAGAGAGAATAAATTAAGGAGCTAAAATCATAGATAAACACTTTTAAAACAACCTTTGAGGCTTTCTGAGTAAGTATGTAAAACAACGAGGTATTGGAGTTGTGGCTAAATGGAGTCTTTAAGTAAGGCATCTTATCGGATTGTTGCCATTCCTGGAGAAGGGATTGGGCCAGAAGTAGTGGAAGCTTCCTTAAAAATTCTGCACCACGTTGCTAAAATTCAAGGATTTACCTTACAGGTAGACTATGGTTGGCTCGGCGCAACTGCCTTTGAACAACTGGGTAGTTACTTCCCTCAAGCCACTGCCGAACTGTGCGATGGAGCCGATGGGATTGTATTTGGTGCAGTTAGTCAAGGCGGATTGCTGGAACTCCGAAAGCACTTTGACTTCTTTTGCAATCTTCGTCCAATCCTCAGCGTTGAAAGTCTTCTGCATAAATCTAGTCTTCGACCAGAAAAAATTCAAGGACTTGATATTCTCATCGTTCGAGAACTAGTCAGTGGAATCTATTTTGGCCCATCTGGACGCTCTTGCGATGAACAAGGAAATTATGGATACCATACAATGCGCTATTACGATGAAGAGATTCGTCGAATTGCTCACAAAGCATTAGAAAAAGCGCAATCTCGCCGAGGCTTACTGACCGTAGCTCACAAAGAAAACGCTTTACCTCATTTGCCTTGGACTCGTCTAGTTCAAGAAGAAGCTAGACAATTTCCCGACGTTGTTGTTGAGCCAATGTTGGTAGATAACTTAGCTATGCAAATGGTTTTAAATCCCCAACGCTTTGATGTCATTTTGGCTGGTAATTTGTTTGGAGATATTCTCAGCGATATTGGCGGTGCATTAGTTGGCTCAATTGGCTTATTAGGATCGGCAAGTCTTAATGATAATGGATTTGGTTTGTACGAGGCCATTCACGGTACGGCTCCAGATATTGCAGGCTTAGGAATTGCTAATCCTCTCGGAACCTTGGGAGCCTGTGTTTTAATGCTTCAGCAATGGGGAGAAGTGCAGGCTGCCCAACAGATTATTGCAGCGCAAGACCGAATTTTAGCTAAGGGATACCGAACAGCTGATTTGTTTACCCAAGGAGAAGAAATTTTAGTTAACACTGCAACCTTAGTTGACCTTTTGCTTGAAGAACTTTCAGTTGTGCAACATTCTCAATTAGGAGTGCTTCATGAGTCACGAAAATAAAGTTTTGCACCTTGGAGATGATATCAATACCGATGATATTATTCCTGCCAATCGAGCTACAAATGATGATCTAGATAGTTTAAAGCATTATGCTTTAGAACATGTGATTGGAGCAGGTGAACTGCTAAAATATGATGTGATTGAAGCAGGAGAAAATTTCGGCTGTGGTTCCAGTCGAGAAATTGCTCCCATTGCCCTCCAAGCTGCTGGAATTACAAAGATTCGGGCGCGATCGTTCGCCGAAATTTTTTATCGTAATAGTATCAATATTGGACTTCCTCTAGAAATTTTAGGGGAGAAACAGGAGAATCCTGTAGTTGATGCGATCGCAGCAGCAGGTGGGTTAATGTCTTTTAATCAGCTGCGTCGTCAGGGTCAGATTACCATTCCTGGCAGCCTCACCCCGACCCGACCCATGACTTTAGTAGAAAAACTTTTGGCCAAAGCCTCTAGAAATTCCTACGTCCAGCCGGGAGAAGTGGTTTTTGCTCAGGTCGATTTAGCATTATCCCATGATGCTGTAGCCGGGCCTGTAGCTAAAACATTCTATAAACAGTATGGAGAAGGAGCAAAGTTATGGGACTCCCAAAAGGTGGTCTTAGTAGCAGATCACTTCATCCAAATCAACGACATCCGTGCTGATGACAAAGCATATCTGATGTACGAACAGATGATTGAATTTGCTAAATTCCAAGAATGCCACTTATTTGATGTGGTTTCCCCAGGTGAAGCAGCAGGCATCTGTCACGTTTTACTCCCAGAAAAAGGGTTTGTCCGACCAGGGATGATAATTGCCGGTACAGATTCCCATACCTGCACATACGGGGCATTGGGAGCCTTTTCCACAGGCGTGGGAACGACAGATATGGCTAATATCTATGCCACAGGAGATATGTGGATTCGTGTTCCTCCAACCCTAGTATTTGAGTTATCTGGAACCTTACCTCCTAAAATCAGTGCCAAAGATATTATCCTGTTTATTTTGGGACAAATCGGCTGTGCTGGTGCTACCAGTAAAGTAATGGAGTTTAGAGGGTCAATCCTCACACAACTGCCTTTTGATGAACGGTTAACTTTAGCCAATATGGCCGTGGAGTGTGGGGCAATCTGTGGGTTGATTGTTCCTGATGAAGTAACCCGTGAGTATCTAAAAAACCGAGTTTCAGAAGAATTTCAAGAGATTGTCGGCGATGCTGATGCTGAGTACGAAAAGGTTTATCAATTTGACCTCAGCAGTTTAGAACCACAAGTTGCACGTCCGCCGAAACCAGATCAAGTAGTTGCCATTAGTCAGTTAGAAAACATTCCGATTACCAAAGCCTTTATTGGCTCTTGTACTGGAGGAAAACTCTATGACTTAGCTCAAGCAGCCGAAGTTTTAAATGGTCGCCAACTGGCAGACGGTGTAAACTTGTTTATTGTACCTGCAACCATTGAAATTAGAGAACAAGCTCAAGAATTGGGCTATATCGACATTTTTGAACAAGCAGGCGCACAAATTCTCAAGACAGGTTGTGGAGCTTGTATCAATTCTGGATTTGGGGTTTTGGCGAAAGAAGAAACAGGTATTTATGCAACCAATCGCAATTTTAAAGGACGCAGTGGCGATCCAACGGGCAAAAATTATTTAGCCTCACCAAGAACAGTAGCTATCTCTGCTGTAAATGGAAAAATTAGCGATCGCTTTGATTAAAGACTGAGCTATCAGATGGGGTTGAATTAGAGATAAAACTCAAAGAATATTAACCAAATCTGAACGTGAATTACTCTTATTTAGCTTAGTCTAGGTTTTAAGAGAAGTTTCTTGATTTACAAAGACTCTATCCTCTTACCCTTAGTAATGTCTTAACCAAGAAAAAAGGATTTTAGGTAATTAAAATGGACGAAATCGCTAAAAAACTTGCTGGTCTGGGTCTTCCTGGGATAATTCTCGTGATTTTAACAGTTACATCAGCAGGTAGTAATGCTGCTATTGTTGCTGCCCTCACAGCAGTAGGAGGCCCATTCGGCATCGTTGGAGGTATAGGTTTACTTGGTCTAATAACGGTTCTAGGTGATACTGTAGCGGGATATGGAATTGAAGCTGTTCTCAAGGCTGTCTATACAGAACGGAGTAAAACCGAATCTGTAAGATATCTTCTAAAAGAAATTAAAGATTTACCCATTTCAGAGGAGCTAAAACTCAAACTGAAAAATCACCTTAGCCCAGAAACTGTTACTGAGGTAGAAGATGTTCAACCACAAACAATTGAAATTGTCGAGGAATAATTTCACTGCTTGCTGCATTGTTGAAATCTCAGGAAAAATGCTAATAAATTAAGTGCGATCGCGCTTAATTTATGTCAAACAAAATTAAATGGCCTCTGAGTCCGATCGCACCTGATTAAACCCTCAAAGGCCATCCTTAAAATAATTTTTATAAAATAATTAGGTTTTTCAAAAGATAAATTTGATGCGCTTCTGAAAAAGATCAATTTTCATTCTTCAATGTTGAGCTTATGTTTAAACAATGTGTTCATCAATTATTTGAAGCCCAGGTGGAGCGAACTCCACAGGCTGTAGCTGTGGAATATGGGCAGAAGCAACTGACATACCAAGAATTAAATATTAAAGCTAATCAACTCGCCAATTATTTACAAAAATTAGGGGTAGAATCTGAGGTTTTAGTCGGAATTTACCTCGATCGATCGCCAGAGATGATTGTCGGTTTATTAGGTATTCTCAAAGCTGGAGGAGCATATATTCCCTTAGATCCCGCCTATCCGGCCGAACGATTGAGCTATATGGTACAAGATGCTCAAATCTCTGTGCTAATAACCCAGCAAAAATGGTCTAGTTTAATATCTGACTATTCAGGACAAGTAATTTGTTTAGATAGCCAACAAGATGAAATTTTTAACCAGAGCGATATTGACGGCGGGCAAAGCCAACACAATTTAGTTAATGTAGTACAACCCCATAATCTGGCTTACGTCATCTATACATCGGGGTCAACCGGAAAACCCAAAGGGGTAATGATTGAACATCAATCATTGGTAAACTTTACCCAAATAGCGATCGCTCAATACAAAATCTCTGCAAGCGATACCATTCTTCAGTTTACCTCAATGAGTTTTGATGTATCCGCAGAAGAAATATATCCTTGCTTGAGTTGTGGTGCAACTGTTGTGCTACGAACCGAGGAAATGGTGAGTTCCATATCCTCATTTGTAAAACAATCTCAAGATTGGCAAATAACTATCTGGGATTTGCCAACAGCTTACTGGCATTTAATAGTAAATGAATTAGTCACTAGTCAAATAACATTACCCAAATCATTACGCTTGGTGATTATTGGCGGGGAACGGGTGCTAGCAGAAAAAGTTAAGATGTGGCTCAAATGTGTAGGGAATTTCCCTGAGTTGATTAATTCCTACGGCCCCACTGAAATTACTGTTGCAGCTACAATTTGTACTTTATCAAATTTGAGCTACACCCAACTAGAGGCAATAGAAATACCGATTGGCAAACCAATGGGGGACAATATCCAAGTCTATATATTGGATCAAAACCTTCAACAAGTCCCGACTGAAGTAATAGGAGAAATATATATTGGGGGTGCTGGACTAGCACGGGGCTATTTAAACCGTCCAGAATTGACAGCAGAAAAATTTATTAAAAATCCTTTTGATAATTCAATATTATATAAAACTGGTGACTTAGGACGCTATTTAGCAGACGGCAACCTAGAATTTGGGGGGCGGATTGACGATCAGGTAAAAATTAACGGCTTCCGCATTGAGTTAGGAGAAATTGAATCTGTCATCAATAAACATCCCCAAGTATCTCAAAGTATAGTCATTGTTCGTGAAGACACTCCTGGCAACAAACGTCTGGTGACTTATGTTGTCCCCTACCAAAAGGCGGAAATTAACTGCACAAGCCTGCAAAGCTTTTTGAAAAACAAGCTACCCAGCTATATGGTGCCAAGCGTCTTTGTTTCTCTAGACGTTTTACCTCTCAACCCCAATGGGAAAATCGATCGCCAAGCACTTCTCGCTCCCACTTTCACACGTTCCAACCTCGAAAAACCTTTTATCGCCCCTCGTAATGCCCAGGAAGAAACTCTTGCAAGAATCTGGTGTCAGGTTTTCGGGTTAGAACAGATTGGAGTCGATGACAATTTTTTCCATCTGGGTGGTCATTCCCTAATCGCTACTCAAATTCTGTCTCGGATACGCGATATTTTTCAAGTTGAGCTATCCTTTGGGCAACTTTTAGAAAACCCAACAATCAATGATTTAATTAAGATTATTGTCCAGCAACAGCAATTAAAACAGTCATCCCCTTTAGCGAAAATTCAGTCAATTTCACGGGAGGGTTACTTACCTGTTTCTTTTGCCCAAGAGCGGGTATATTTCATTGAGCAATTAGCCCCCTCAATGAGCGCTTACCAATTTCAAGAGAGTTTGCGTTTCAAGGGATATTTGAATATATCTATCCTTGAACAAAGTCTGGGCGAAATTTTGCGCCGTCATGAAATCTTCCGCACCACGTTTCCGGCAGTAGAAGGAAAGCTGGTACAAGTAATCCATCCTCCTCAACCTGTTGTTTTACCTGTTATCGACCTACAAACTGTTCCCAAATATAAGCAGGAAATCGAAATAGAAAGATTAACCGATGAGGCAATTAAAAAGCCTTTTGATATTAGTCAATTGCCCTTAATCCATTGGACATTATTAAAATTAAGTAACGAAGAATATGTGTTAGTTCATGTTGAACATCACATGGTACATGATGGTTGGTCATTCAATTTATTTTTGCGAGAATTATTAACAATATATCAAGCCTTTTCTGAAGGTAAACCGTCCCCCTTAGCTGAACCCTCACTACAGTTTGCAGATTTTGCCCATTGGCAGCGACAGTGGGTATTAACAGAGCCAGCACAAGCTCAACTGGACTATTGGAAGCAAAAATTAGCTGGCATTCCACCCTTATTAGAATTACCTGGCGATCGGCCGCGACCAGTCGAGCAAACTTACCAAGGCGGAATGCTGAGAATGGAACTTCCTCTTCATGTCTGCGAAGCCCTGAGAAACATGGGTCGTCGAGAAGGGGTAACGTTATTTATGAGTATGTTTGCGGTTTTCGTAACCATGCTCTACCGCTACACAGGACAAGAAGACCTTTGTGTGGGGTCTGGGGTAGCTAATCGCCGTTGGCGGGAGACAGAAGGGTTAATTGGTATGATTGTCAATAACATCGTTCTACGCACAGATGTTTCTGGTAATCCCACCTTTCGAGAACTTCTGGCTCAAGTGCGTCAAGTCACTTTAGAAGGTTATGCCAACGAAGACTTACCCTTTGATAAGGTAGTAGAGGCACTTAAACCAGAGAGGAATCTGAGCTATAATCCTCTATTCCAGGTGATGTTCAGCTTCCATGATGCTCTTTTACCTGATTTGAATCTACCTGGATTGACCATTAAACAGCATGAGGCACTCAACAATAAATCAGCCAAATTCGATCTTGATGTTGTCGTTATGCCTCGTTCTGAGCAACGGGTAGGGCGCAATTTTAAAGATGAAGCCAAAGGAATAGAGACACAGGGTATAACTCTGGTTTGGGAATATAACAGTGACCTATTTGATGCCGCCACCATCGATCGCATGATGGGACAATATCAAACATTGGTAGAAGGGATTGTCGCTAACCCCGATCAACGAATTTCCCAATACCCTCTACTAACACCAGAGCAGCAGCATCAGTTATTAGTTGACTGGAACGACACTAAAACAGCTTATCCCGAAGGGAAATGTATTCATCAATTATTTGAAGAACAGGTAGAGAAGACCCCAAATGCAGTAGCAGTAATCTTTAAGGAGCAAAAACTTACCTATCGGGAATTGAATGAACAAGCTAACCAACTCGCTCACTATCTGAAGAGCTTGGGAGTAAAACCAGATTGCTTAGTGGGAATCTGCATTGAGCGCTCTTTAGAGATGATAGTGGGACTATTAGGAATTCTCAAAGCTGGTGGAGCATATCTCCCCTTAGATCCCGCATATCCAGCCGAACGATTGAGCGATATAGTCAACGATGCTCAAGTGCCAATTCTGGTAGCGATGCAGCAATGGGCGACTGTGGAAGCTGAACATCCCCTGAAAATGGTTTGTTTAGATACTCAAAAGGCGTTGATTTCGAGTCAGAGTCAAGAAAATCCTGACTATGAAGTGGCAGCGAATAACTTAGCTTATGTTATCTATACATCAGGTTCCACAGGCAAGCCCAAAGGGGTGCTGGTTGAACATCATTCATTGGTGAATTTTACTCAAAGTGCGATCGCCAAATATAAACTAACAGAGTGCAATGCCTACGACGGGCAAAGCCAACGCGTTCTTCAATTTGCGTCAATTAGTTTTGATGCCGCCGCCGAAGAAATTTATCCCTGTTTAAGTAGCGGTGGGACACTGGTGCTGCGTACCGATGAGATGTTGAAATCTGTCTCAGCCTTTGTGCAGCAATCAAAAGATTGGGAATTGACAGTATGGGATTTACCAACAGCTTACTGGCATTTGCTAGTAAGTGAATTAGCCAACGAGAATTTATCATTACCTGATTCACTACGACTGGTTATTATCGGCGGAGAGCGAGTGCTACCAGAAAAAGTTGCTATGTGGCATCAATTGGTGGGCAATTATCCTCAGTTGGTTAATAGTTATGGGCCGACTGAAGCCACTGTGGTGGCAACCTTATCTGATTTGTCAGAAAACGCTCTCAATCGTCAGGAAGTATCTATTGGAAAACCTATTAGTAATGTTCAAGTATATGTGTTAGATAAATATTTGCAACCCGTTCCCATTGGAGTACCAGGGGAACTCCATATTGGCGGTGCGGGTGTAGCACGGGGTTACTTGCACCGTCTAGAATTGACCGCAGAAAAATTTATTACTAATCCTTTTGAGAAATTAGAAGGTAGTAAATTATACAAAACTGGGGATTTAGTGCGTTATCTACCTGATGGCAATCTAGAATATTTGGGACGGATTGATTCTCAGGTGAAGATTCGCGGTTTTCGGATTGAACTTGCTGAGATTGAAACCATCTTAAATCAACATTACCAGGTCGCTCAGGCTGTCGTTATTGTCCGTGAAGATATCCCTGGAAATAAGCGTCTCGTTGCTTATGTAGTTGGAAATCAAAGACAAGTTCAAATTGATGAAATTCGCCAATTCCTCAAACAGAAGTTACCCCCATATATGGTTCCTTCTGCCTTCGTTATATTGGATCGGCTACCGATTACCCCTAACGGCAAATTAGACCATCGTGCTTTACCTGCCCCAGATCCTTCAGACAGAAATTTAGACTTAGGAGTTGCTGTTCCTCGGACTCCGACAGAAGAAAAGTTAGCGGCAATTTGGGCTGAAGTATTGAGACAACCAAATATTAGTATTTACGATAACTTCTTTGAATTAGGTGGCGATTCGATCATCAGTATTCAGATGATTTCTAAAGCAAATCTTGCCGGGTTACAGTTAACTCCAAAACAACTGTTTCAATATCAAACCATTGCTGAGTTAGCTACCGTTGTCGGCACAACCCGTCAAATTAAAGCTAATCAGGGGTTAGTTACTGGTTCAGTACCGCTAACACCGATCCAACATTGGTTTTTTGAGCAAAATTTACCCGATGCTCACTACTTTAACCAGTCAGCCTTGCTAGAAATTGCATCAGAAACACGACCGGAGTTATTAAAGCAAGTCTTGCAACAATTATTATTGCATCATGATGCACTGCGATCGCGCTTTGCACGTCTCCCCTTCTCTACGAGACGCTACGCGAAGGGAGAATCGCACTTTGTCCTAGAAACGAATCTCCTGCAACAAATTAATGATGCACCACAAGAAACAGTGCCTTTCACCATTGTGGATTTGTCGGAATTTTCTCCAGAAGCACAACAAATCGCAATTCAGACAAAAGATGCTGAACTTCAAGCTAGCCTGAATTTAGCATCAGGCGAAATTGTACGATTTGTATTGTTTAATCTGGGGATGAATCAACCAAGTCAGCTACTATTTGTTATCCATCACCTAGTGGTAGATGGTATCTCATGGCGAATTTTGCTGGAAGATTTGGCAACAGCTTATCAGCAAGTTAAGCGTGGCGAAGCAATCAAATTACCGCCCAAAACTACTTCTTTTCAAGAATGGGCAAATCGGCTACAAGAATACAGTCAATCAGAAGCCCTTTCGAAAGAAATTGATTACTGGTTATCTAACTTTCAAAGCGATATTGCTCCTTTGCCGATAGATTATCCATTAGCAAAAGAAAGCAATAGTTTAACCTCAACTAATTCTGTTACCCTCTTTTTAAATGAGGATGAAACCCGCATCTTACTTCAAGATGTACCATCTGCTTACAATACACAAATTAACGATATTTTGCTGACTGCGTTAGTACAAAGTTTTAGCCAATGGACAGGAGAAAAATCGTTAGTCGTTGATTTAGAAGGACATGGACGGGAAGACTTATTTGAAGATGTAGATTTATCCCGTACCATAGGCTGGTTTACTACCTTATTCCCTATCCAATTAGAACTGAGTTCTGTTGATCGCTTAGAAGATTTGAAATTAGTTAAAGAAAAACTGCGTCGCCTTCCTAAACACGGTATTGGTTATGGTATTTTGCGATATTTGCATCCAGATGCGGTAGTTAAAAATAAATTCCAGAAATTGCCTCAAGCAGAAAGTGCGGTCTTGGGTTCTACCCAAGAGGATCAACTTTACAAGAGAGCAGAAGTCAGTTTTAATTATTTAGGTCAATTTGACCAAGTACTATCTGCATCTGCAATGTTTGGATTTATCAAAGAGTGGAAATCAGAGCAGAGTAAGCGAGGAAATCGTAGCCATCTATTGGCAGTAAGCGGATTAATTCACTCAGGTAAGCTAGAAATAGACTTTGCTTATAGTGATAAAGTTCATAAAAAAGACACTATTGAAAGGTTGGCTTTTAAATATATGGAAGCATTAAGAAGCCTGATTGCTCAGTGTCAGTTAAAAGAGTCACAAGGCTATACTCCTTCTGATTTTTCTGCTGCCAAACTTAATCAAAAACAGCTTGATAAATTTATGGACAAAATCAAAAAAAAGAAAACCAAATAATATTAAGTTGTTTGCTAGTGGGCTATTGTAATTCATCTCCTAAATTTATGAAAGAAATTCTAATTAACTCTACTCAATCTATTGATGATTCTTCTGTTTTAACTGAGCAGGAGTTATACAAAATATTATTTGAATGGAATGATACAAAGGTAGATTACCCTAAGCACTTATGTATACATCAGTTATTTGAAGCACAAGTAGAAAAAACTCCCGACAGTATCGCTGTTGTATTTAAAGAACAACAAGTAACTTATCAAGAGTTGAACTACCAAGCCAACGAAATAGCACATTATGTACAAAGTTTGGGTGTAAAACCAGAGGTGTTGGTAGGGATTTGCGTTGAGCGATCGCTAAAAATGATTATAGGAATGTTGGGTATCCTCAAGGCAGGTGGAGCATACATTCCACTAGATCCAACCTATCCCAAAGAGCGTCTATCGTTTATGCTCTCAGATTCGCAAGTCCAGGTGGTGTTAACCCAAGACAAATTTGTTGAGGAATTGGCTACAAGTGGGGCGAAGTTGATTTGTGTGGATACTGACTGGGAATCTTTTCAGCGAGAGAGCCACGAGAATCTTAGTAGTGGGGTTACACCCGAAAATCTGGCTTATGTAATTTATACATCAGGGTCTACAGGAACACCCAAAGGCGTGCTACTCCAGCATCAAGGCGTGTGTAATTTAGTCCATGCACAAGTAAAGCTGTTTGATGTACAGCAAAATAGCCGTGTTCTCCAGTTTGCTTCTTTCAGCTTTGATGCTTCAGTTTGGGAAATTTTCATGGCTCTGTGTTCAGGAGCTAGCCTTTACATTGGAACTCAAGATTCCTTGCGCCCAGGAATAGATTTAATGCGAGTGTTGCACGAGCAATCAATAACTCACATTACACTTCCTCCCACAGCACTAGCAGCCTTACCGACTGCGGAATTGCCAAACTTGCAAACCCTCATTGTCGCCGGAGAAGCTTGTAATCCGAAGCTGATTGCTGAATGGTCAAAAGGGCGGCGCTTTTTTAATGCTTACGGCCCAACAGAATCAACAGTCTGTGCCACAGTAGCAGAATATACTGGCGACACTCAACTGACAATTGGTCGAGCGATCGCTAATACACAAGTTTATATCCTCGATAACCATCAACAACCAGTTCTGATTGGTACTCCTGGCGAATTGTATATTGGTGGCGACGGCTTGGCTAGAGGCTATCTGAACCGCCCAGAGTTGACTAAGGAGAGATTCATCGCCAATCCCTTCCAAAGAAGCAGAGGAGCAGGGGAGCAGGGGAGCAGGGGAGAGAAAAAAGACCAATCCTCAAATTTTGAACGTCTCTACAAGACTGGGGACTTAGCCCGCTTTTTACCAGATGGCAACATTGAATTTTTGGGGCGAATCGATCATCAGGTGAAGATTCGCGGTTTTCGGATTGAACTGGGAGAAATTGAGGCGCTTTTGAGTCAACACCCGGATGTACAGCAAGCGGTGGTAATCGCCCGTGAAGACATCCCCGGTGATAAACGCCTTGTTGCCTATATTGTGCTGAATCAAAAACTTGATGCGAGCGCCACTACCCTTAAACGCTTTCTTCAAGAAAAACTGCCTAACTATATGGTTCCAGCAGTCTTTGTGATTCTCGACTCCTTGCCCCTTACTCCTAATGGTAAAGTTGATCATCAAAATCTTCCAGCTAGCGATCGCTCACGCCCCGATCTCGAAGAAACCTTTGTCGCACCTCGTAACCCCACTGAAGAAACACTCGCAAGCATCTGGGCTGAGTTACTAGGACTTGAGCAGATAGGAATCAATGACAATTTTTTCAATTTGGGTGGTCATTCCTTAATAGCGGCTCAGATTCTTTCCCGCATCCGCGAGGGTTTCCAAGTCGAATTATTCTTTCACCATATTTTTGCCAATCCTACCATCGCGGGTCTAGCAGCGCTGATTGAACAGCACAGCCACCTTAAACAGCAGTTGCAACGTCCTGCTATAAAACCAATTTCACGGTCAGGATACTTGCCTGCTTCCTTTGCTCAAGAGCGAGTATATTTCATTCAAGAAGTAGCTCCTGAAAGTGCTGCATATCAAGCTCAGGTAACTCTGCGATTCACCGGGAAACTTGATGTGGCAGCATTAGAGCAGTGCCTCAGTGAGATTGTCCGACGGCATGAAATCTTCCGCACGACTTTTCCGGCAATAGATGGACGGTTATTTCAGGTAATCCACCCAGCCTCACCACTTAAGTTAACAGTAGTAGACCTCCAGACATTTCCTGAGTCTGAACAAGAAGCAGAAATTCAGCGCCTATTTGATGCAGAGGTGCAAAAGCCCTTCTACTTAAATCAACTGCCATTAGTTAGGTGGTTATTGTTGAAGTTGAGCGACCAAGATCATCTTTTGATCCACATCGAACATCACATGGTTCATGATGGCTGGTCTTTCAATAACGTTTTCTTGAATGAGTTCGTGGAACTTTATCAAGCCTTCTGTTTGGGTAATCATTCACCACTACCAGAATTAACACTCCAGTTTGGAGATTATGCCCATTGGCAGCGAGAGTGGGTTAAAAGCCAGGAAGCCGAAGCACAGTTAGCTTATTGGCAACAAAAGTTATCCGGCAGTCCGCCCCTATTGGAATTACCATCAGACCGCCCGCGACCAGCAGAACAAACTTACAACGGCGCTCAAGTCAGGGTAGAGTTGCCCATTAGCTTGTGTGAATCTTTGAGAGTTTTGAGCCGTCAAGACGGAATCACCTTATTCATGACGACGCTAGCGGCTTTTTTAGTAATATTGCACCGATACACCAGACAAGACGATCTCTGTGTGGGGACAGCTGTTGCCAATCGGCGGATGCGCGAGACAGAACAATTAATTGGCATGATCGTCAATAATTTGGTTTTACGCACCGATTTGTCTGGAAATCCCACGTTTCGGGAGTTACTGGGTCGAGTCCGCCAAGTCAGTCTGGAAGCCTTTGCTAACGAAGATTTACCTTTCGATAAGGTCGTGGAGGTTCTGAAGCCAATACGGAATCTGAGTTACAATCCCCTGTTTCAAGTGATGTTCAGCTTCCATGATTCTCCCCAGCCAGACTTAACTCTCCGAGGCTTGAACATCAAACCAAATGTAGCCCTCAGCAACAAATCAACAAAGTTTGATCTTGATGTCGTTCTGATTCCGCATCATGGTGCAGATAAGGGAATTACTATGATTTGGGAACACAACACCGACTTATTCGACGCTGCCACAATCCAGCAGATGGCAGAGCAGTATCAAACTTTATTATTGGGAATTGTTGCTAATCCAGAGCAGCGAGTTTCTGAATTACCACTGTTAACTCAGACTCAGCAGCAGTTACTGGTGGAGTGGAATCAGACTCACAGAGAGTATCCGTCTCAGCAATGTGTCCATGAATTATTTGCGGCTCAGGTGGAGTTAACGCCCGATGCTGTAGCTATTCAACAAGAAGGTCAACAGTTAACTTACCGCGAATTGAGCGATCGCGCCAATCAACTGGCACATTATTTACAAAGTTTGGGAGTCAAACCAGAAACCTTAGTCGGTATCTGCGTTGAGCGTTCTCCAGAGATGATTATCGCCTTACTTGGCATTCTCAAAGCTGGGGGTGCATACATTCCCCTCGACCCTGCCTATCCCGAAGAGCGACTGGCTGATATTTTCGAAGATACACAACTAAGCATTCTGCTGACTCAAGAAAGATTCCAGGGCAAATTACGAGATTATGCCGGAAAAACGATCTGTTTAGATACAGATTGGGAAATAATTGCTCAACACAGTACAGCCAATCCGATTACTAACGTTCAACTCCATAACCTCGCCTACATTATTTACACCTCTGGTTCCACAGGTAAACCCAAAGGGGTGATGATTGAACAGCGATCGCTAATAAATTTTGTCATCACTGCCACTCATGAATATGGCATTAATGCGGGCGATCATATTCTGCAATTTGCATCAATCTGTTTTGATACATCTATTGAAGAAATCCTACCTTGTCTTTTAGTCGGTGCAACGTTAGTGCTGCGAACCGAACAGATGTTGCACTCCAGCGATGAATTTTGGCGGTGTTGCCGAGAATGGCAGTTAACTGTTTTGGATCTTCCCACAGCCTATTGGCATCAATTAGTCGCAGAACTTACCCCTGAAGACTCCCGAATTCCCGAAAGTATCAGAATAGTGATTATTGGTGGGGAAGAAGTTCAACTCGAAAAAGTGAAGTGCTGGCACAGTAGTGTGGCTCACTTCTGGCATCCACCCCAATTACTTAATAGTTATGGGCCAACGGAAGCAACGGTTATAACCACCTTAGATCGCTTCACCCCATCAGCCTCCTCTGTTAGCATTGGACGACCGATTAGCAATGTTCAAGTTTATGTCCTGGATAAATATCTGCAACCTGTACCGATAGGAGTTCCGGGAGAACTGCACATTGGCGGAGCCGGATTAGCTAGAGGCTATTGGCAACGGACTGAACTTACCGCAGAGAAATTTATCCAAAATGCAAAATTGGATCGCCTCTACAAAACAGGAGATTTGGCAAGATTTCGCGCAGATGGCAATCTAGAATATCTTGGTCGAGTTGACGATCAGGTGAAAATTCGCGGCTTCCGCATTGAGTTAGGAGAAATTGAAACGGTGCTGAGACAACACCCACAAGTGTTTCAAACTGTGGTCATTGCTCGTGAAGACATTCCGGGTCAAAAGCGGCTTGTAGCTTATGTTGTACCGCACGAGCCGCAACCAACCACTGATGAACTGCGCCATTTTCTAAAAGCAAAGTTGCCTAATTATATGGTTCCTTCAGCTTTCGTGCAGCTAGAGACCCTGCCGATGACTCCGAACCGCAAGATAGACTATCGCTCCCTACCAGCCCCCGACCTCTCTCGCGGCGCAGAAGAGAACTTTGTTGCACCTCAAACCCCTACAGAAGAGAGATTAGCAGCAATTTGGTCGGAAATCTTAAGACTAAAACAAGTCGGCATCCACGACAACTTCTTTGAATTGGGCGGAGACTCCATTCTCAGCATTCAGGTAATTTCAAGAGCTAATCAAGCGGGTATCCAAATTGCCCCTAAACAGCTATTTCAGTACCAAACCATTGCTGAGTTAGCTGCTGTGGCAGGCATGACTCGCTCTGTCAAAGCCGAACAAGGATTAGTAACTGGCAAGGTGGCGCTAACACCTATCCAACACTGGTTTTTCGAGCAGAAATTGCCCGAACCTGATTACTTTAACCAGTCAGCACTACTGGAAGTTCCGCCAGATTTGCAACCAGAGCTATTGCAGCAAGTTGTACAAAAATTGTTAGTGCATCACGATGCTTTGCGTCTGCGGTTCGTACAAGAAGGGGAAAACTGGCAGCAGTTTAACGCCCCTACCCTAGAAGCTGTGCCATTTAGCGTCATCAATTTATCGCACCTATCGGCAGAAGAACAACAAACAGTAATGAAAGCGGCAGATGCTGAACTCCAAGCTAGTTTGAATCTATCGACTGGGGCGATCGCACGAGTAGTACTATTTAGGTTGGGCAACGATCAACCTGGTCAGTTACTGTTCATCATCCATCATTTAGCAGTAGATGGCGTTTCGTGGCGGATTTTGCTTGAAGATTTGGCTATGGCTTACCAGCAAATCAGCCGTGGTGAAACCATTAAATTACCAGCTAAGACAACTTCTTTTCAATATTGGAGCGATCGCCTCACAGAATACGCCCAATCAGAGGCAGTCACAGAGTTGGATTACTGGCTAAGTCAATCTAGTATTCAAGTTACAGCTTTACCAGTAGACTATCCTTCCCATAAAGAAAATAACACTGTAGCCTCAACTGCGTCTGTGTCACTTTCTTTAACTGAAGAACAAACCCGCGCTCTTTTGCAGGATGTATCCTCTGCCTACAATACTCAAATTAATGATGTGCTGTTGACTGCCCTAGCGCAAAGCTTTTCTCAATGGACGGGAGAACGTTCTGTGCTGGTTGATTTAGAGGGACATGGACGAGAAGACTTGTTTGAGGATGTGGATTTGTCGCGGACTATAGGCTGGTTTACTACCTTATTCCCCGTTCATTTGCAGCTAGAAGAAATTGACCATCCAGGAGAGGTTTTAAAGTTAGTTAAAGAACAACTGCGGCGCATCCCCAACCGGGGTATAGGCTATGGTGTTTTGCGATATTTGCACCCGGATCACACAATCCGCACGAAACTACAAGCGCTACCCCAAGCGCAAGTAAGTTTTAACTACCTTGGGCAATTCGATCAGGTGCTTAAGGCTTCTACCGCCTTGGGTTTGGCTCAAGAATTCAAAGCTGAACAGAATTTACTTAATCAGCGCAGCCACCTGTTAGGGGTAAGCGGATTCATTCGTGCAGGAAGCCTAGAGATGACTTGGGCTTACAGCGAGAAAATTCATAAACGAGACACTATTGAAGGTTTGGCCTTTGGATTTATGGAGGCATTGCGATCGCTCATTACCCACTGTCAATCCCCTGATGCGATCGGTCATACACCTTCAGACTTCTCAGCAGCGAGATTAAGCCAAAAACAGCTTGACAAATTTATGACCAAAATCAAAAAAAATAAAACGAAGTAGTCATTTGTCATTAGTCATTGGTCATTTGTCATTTGTCAAGAATCATTTTTTATTCTCCCCACTCCCCATTCCCAATTCCCCATTCCCCACTCAAAGGTAGTTTCATGAACAATATCGAAGACCTTTATGAACTTTCGCCCATGCAGCAGGGGATGCTGTTTCATACCCTTTATGCGCCAGAATCGGAAGTTTATTTTGAGCAGTTGCTTTGTATCCTCTCTGGAAAATTAAATTTTCCTGTCTTCCAGCAAGCTTGGGAACAGGTTATTGCACGACACCCAATTTTACGCAGTTCCTTTTATTGGGAGGAGATAGAAAAGCCCTTGCAAATGGTGAGTAAGCAAGTGAATCTCCCGTGGGAGGAACTGGACTGGCGGCATTTTACACCCGATGAACAACAAGAGCATTTAGAGAATTTTTTGAAATGCGATCGCCAAAAAGGATTTGAACTAGATACTGCTCCTCTGATGCGCTTCACCATCATTAGGCTAGGGGAGGAAACCTACCAATTTATTTGGAGCCATCATCATATCCTCTTTGATGGTTGGTCGATGCAGATTATTCTCAAAGAAGTTTTAGCTTTCTATGAAGCACATCAGCGAGGCGAACATTTACGCCTCCAACACGTTCACCCCTATCGAGAGTATATTCAGTGGTTACAGCAACAGGATATTGATCAAGCAAAGAATTTTTGGCAAAAAACTCTCCAGGGGTTTGAAGTTCCTACACCTTTAATAGGAAACAGGGGACAAGGAACATATAATGAGCAACGTTTTCAATTATCCCAAACGGTAACTGAAAAATTGCAATATGCGGCGCGACAGCACCATTTAACTTTGAATAATTTGGTGCAGGGAGCATGGGCGTTACTAATTTCCCGCTACAAAGGGGAAAGCGATGTCGTCTTTGGTGCAACTGTATCTGGTCGTCCACCAACGCTTGTGGGAGTGGATTCGATGGTGGGGCTATTAATCAACACCCTCCCCATACGGGTACAAATTACACCAAAAGCAGAATTATTACCCTGGCTCAAGCAATTACAAAGTCAAGCATTTGAACAGGAACAGTATGCTTATTATTCACTGGCAGAAATTCAGCGTTTGAGTGATGTTCCCCCAGGAATGTCTCTGTTTGAGAGCCTTTTAGTATTTGAAAATTATCCGCTAGATTCTGCTGAACAGGAAACCAAAAAAACTTTAGAAATTAGTCATCTTCGTTGTTTTGAACGCACTAATTATCCGTTAACAGTGGTGATTAATCCTGAATCACAATTGTCTGGAAGGATTGTCTATGATATTGGTCGTTTTGAGCAAGAGACAATTGAGCGGATGATTGGACATTTCCAAACATTGCTATCAGGGATGGGAGCCAATTTACAACAAGATATTTGCCAATTATCCCTGCTTAGTGCAGCCGAAGAGGAAGAGATAATTCTACAAGAGAATAATAAAAATATAGATTCTATTCAATACAAATGTATTCATATTTTATTTGAAGACCAGGTACAAAAAACTCCTGATGCAGTCGCACTTATATACGAAAAGCAACATTTAACTTATCGGGAGTTGAATAACCGCGCCAATCAATTAGCCCATTATTTAAAAGGGCTGGGAGTTAAACCGGAAGTACGGGTGGGAATTTGTGTAGAGCGTTCGCTAGAAATGGTAATCGGAATACTTGCTATTCTCAAAGCGGGTGGGGCTTACGTTCCGTTAGATTCCGCTTATCCTTCCGAAAGACTGGCGTTCATGCTAGAAGATGTACAAACGCCCATCTTACTAACACAAACTAATTTGCAAAATAGACTCCCAATTGATAATCAAACTGTAGTTAATCTTGACTCAGATTGGGAAATAATCGCTCAACAGAAAGAAGACAATTTGCTCAATGAAGTTAATCCAGAAAACTTAGCTTATATCATTTATACCTCTGGCACGACGGGAACACCAAAGGGAACGGAAGTTACTCATCGTAGCATTATTGGTTTTATGTTTGGGGTTGATTATATTCACCTTGATGCAGAACAGATTTGGCTACAACATTCATCGATTTCTTGGGATGCACTAACCTTAGAACTTTGGCCGCCATTGCTTTACGGTGGGCGTTGTGTACTTTATCCAGATAAAATTCCCACACCAGAAGGCTTAAGCCAGATTATTCAAGAACAAAAAGTTAACACCTTATTTCTGACTACAGCCTTATTCAATCTCATGATTGAGACAATGCCGCAAGGATTGTCAGGCGTAAAACAACTACTGTTTGGGGGAGAATCCGTTTCTGTAACTCATGTTCGTCGCGCCTTAGAACTATTGCCAGGAACGCAATTAATTAATGGCTATGGCCCTTCAGAATGTACAGTTTTTACTTGTTGTTACCCGATTCCTAAACAACTGGCTGAAAAAGTGAATTCAATTCCCATTGGAAAGCCCATCGGTGACAGGATAGTTTACTTACTAGATGGGTATTTACACAGAGTTCCAATTGGCATTCCTGGGGAACTTTATGTGGGTGGAGCGAGCGTTGCTAGAGGTTACTTAAATCAACCAACATTAACTAGTGAAAAATTTATTCCTAATCCTTTTATTAAGGGAGATACACTTTACAGAAGTGGAGATTTAGCACGCCGTCTCCCTGATGGAAACCTGGAATTTATCGGTCGAATTGATACACAAGTTAAAATTCGCGGTTTTCGCATTGAATTAGGAGAAATTGAGGTATTTTTAAATCAACACCCTGATATAAAGCAAGTCGTTGTTATTGTGCGGGAAGATGAACCTGGTAATAAGTATTTAGTGGCTTATCTTGTCACCAAAGATAATCAACCAACGCCTAGTACACTGCGAAACTTTCTCAAGCATAAGCTACCTGATTACATGATTCCCACCGCCTTCGTATTTATAGAGGCATTCCCTTTAACACCTAATAGTAAAATCAATCACAGGGCTTTGCCCGCACCAGATACTTCCCAAAGAAATCTAGAGGTTAATTTTGTTGCTCCTCGCACGCCTACTGAACAAGAATTAGCTACGATTTGGGTTGAAGTTCTCAAAGTAAAACAGGTTGGAATTCACGATAACTTTTTTGAGCTAGGAGGACATTCTTTACTAGCTACACAAGCAATTTCTCGATTAAGAGAAGCCTTTTCTGTAGATTTTCCTCTCCGTTATCTGTTTGAAAATCCGACCATTGCTGAACTCGCCAAAAAAGTAATTGCTCAACAGATTGAACAAGCAGAAAATGATGCTATAGCAAATATTTTAGGAGAAGTTGATCAGTTATCAGAGGCAGAAGTAACGCAGCAATTACTTTTTTAATAATTTAGATATAGCAATTTGATGATACCAAAGGACTAAAAAGATGAATCAGTCTATTAGCTTATCAAATATTACTGCTAAAAAGGAATTAATCATTACTTTATTTTGTGATGTTGATTCTTCTGATTGGGATTTACTATTGAAGTGCTACGACAAAAATATTATTTATGAACGTCCAGGTTATCAACCTTTGGTAGGACTTGAAAAACTACTCAGTTTTTATAAGCATGATAGAATTATTGCGTATGGTCAACATAAAATTGAACATATTCTAATTGAAAATGATCATGGTGTTTGCTGGGGGCAATTTATTGGGATACATAAAAACAGTTCTCCCATTCATGAACGTTTTGCTGATGTATACTCTTTTGAAAATGATAAGTTAAAAACTCGAATAACTCACTTTTTTAGACCAGCAGTCTAAGTTGTACCCAACAGTCTATATAGCAATTTTTCAAAGTCTACAATCTGTCTTTTCTGTGGTTCAATTAAAAAACTAATTTTCAACAATAATTATTATGAGCGATATACTAAAACGTCTAGAAGGACTTTCACCAGAAAAACGAGAATTAGTCCTACAAAAGCTGAAAAAGCAGCAACAATCTGCACAAAATAATAACAGGCTAACTCCACCCCTAACACCCGTATCAAGAGAGCAACCCCTTCCCCTCTCCTTTGCCCAACAAAGACTGTGGTTTCTCGACCAACTAGAAGGCGAAAATTGTGCCTATAACGTACCGTTTTTCTGGCAGATTCGCGGATTGCTGAATATAAGTGCCTTAGAAAAAGCGATCGCAGAAATTGTTCAACGTCATGAAGTCTTACGTACTAGTTTTTCTGTTGTCGATGAGTCGCCGATACAGATTATTCACCCTCATCCTCAATTGACAACAAAACTGCTAGATTGGCGACAATTGACAGAAGCAGACCAGTTAAGCAAAGCGCAGCAGTTAGCAGCAGAAGAATTACAAAAGCCATTTGACTTATCAAACCCTCCTTTGCTGCGGGTAAAGTTGTTGCAACTGGCCGATCAATCTCATCTGCTGTTGCTAGTTATCCATCATATTGTTTGTGATGGCTGGTCAATGGACATCTTTCGCCGGGAATTGTTCAGCCTTTATACTGCTTTCTGCGCTGGAAAACCTTCTCCTTTACCCGAATTATCTCTACAATATGCCGATTTTGCTCACTGGCAAAGACAGTGGTTACAGAAAGAGGTACTGCAAACCCAACTAAATTACTGGCAAAAACAATTAGCCGGAGTCCCGCCTCTGTTAAAATTGCCCACAGATCAACCCCGTCCATCAGTGCAAAGTTTTAGGGGACGGAGTGAGTTTTTAGAACTCAATCAAGATTTAACGCAGAAGTTGAAGCGTTTGAGTCAGGAATCAGGAACTACCCTGTTTATGACAATGCTTGCAGTATTTACGCTGTTATTGTCGCGCTACAGTGGTCAACAGGATATTGTAGTTGGTTCTGCGATCGCTAATCGCAATCGTCGTGAGACAGAACCCCTAATTGGCTTTTTTGTCAACACACTAGCATTACATACCAATCTGCAAGGGAATCCAAGTTTCTTAGAATTACTCGAACGAGTCAAGCAAGTAACTCTGGATGCTTATGACCATCAAGATTTACCCTTTGAGAAACTAGTCGATGAATTGGGTTTAGAGCGATCGCTTTCTCATCATCCCCTGTTTCAAGTGGCGTTTGGTTTGCAAAATGAAACCCAAGAGAAATTAGAAATTCCTGGATTATCTCTAACCCGTTTTGAGTGGGAAAACACAACGACCCTGTTTGATTTGTCGCTGATGTTCCGCGAAACTCCTCAAGGCTTGGTAGGAGAATGGGAATATGCAACTGATTTGTTTGAGGCTAAAACAATTCAACGGATGGTGGGACATTTTGAAGTTCTACTTAAGGGAATTGTTGATAATCCTCAACAAAATATTAATAATCTGCCATTAATTGCAGAAAGCGAACGTCAGCAACTCCAAAACTGGAATCAAACTAAAACTGATTATCCCCTAAATCAAACTTTGGTTGACTTGTTTGAAGCTCAAGCTGCCAAAAACCCTAATAATCTCGCTTTAGTATTTGAATCTCAAAGCTTAACCTACCAACAACTTAATCAAAAAGCAAACCAACTAGCTCATTATTTAATTCAAAATTATCAAATTAAGCCAGACACTTTAATTGGTATCTGCGTTGAACGGTCTTTAGAAATGATTATTGGTGTCCTCGGTATCCTCAAAGCAGGTGGGGCTTATGTGCCGATTGATCCCAATTATCCTCAAGAACGAATTGAGTTCATGTTAGAAAATTCTGGGATATCAGTGTTGCTAACCCAAAGTCACCTCAAAGAGCAATTACCTTTAACTAAACTGAAACACCAGATCATTTATTTAGATCGAGAAACTTTTAATTCAGCATTAACAGATAATCCCAATCCTCAAAGTACTCCTGATAATTTAGCTTATATAATTTATACCTCTGGTTCAACGGGACAACCCAAAGGGGTGATGATTGAGCATCGTGCAATTGTCAACCTAAGTTTAGCCTGGGCTGAAACTTTTCAAGTTAAACAAGATAGCCATTGGCTTCAGTTTGGCTCTTTTAGTTTCGATTTGTCTATTGGTGAAATTGCCACTGCTTTATCCGCAGGTGCTTGTTTGTACTTAGTTAAGAAAGAAACTTTGTTACCTAGTCAAACTTTAGTTGACTTATTGCGCGATCGCAAAATTTCCCATTTCACCTTACCTCCTTCCGCTTTATCTATATTACCTCAAGCCTCGTTACCTGATTTGCAAGCCGTAATCGTTGGTGGTGAAGCTTGTACAGCCGAGTTGGTTACACAATGGGGCAAAGAAAGACGTTTCTTTAACTGCTATGGGCCGACAGAATCGACGGTTATCGCCAGTATCTCTAGTTGTGAACCGAATGGGAAAAAACCTTCCATTGGGCAACCTATAGCTAATAACAGCATCTACATTTTAGATGCTCATCATCAACCATTACCACCTGGGCTTCCTGGGGAATTGTGCATCGCTGGAGTGGGTTTAGCACGAGGCTATCTCAATCTTCCAGAAACTACCTCTGAAAAATTTGTTGAAGTTGAAATATTTGGCAAAACTGAGCGAATTTACAAAACTGGCGACTTAGCAAGATGGAGAGATGATGGAAATCTTGAATATCTCGGTCGCATTGACGATCAAGTTAAACTGCGGGGCTTTCGAATCGAACTTGGTGAGATTGAATCGCTATTATTGCAGCACTCTTTAGTTAACGAAGCTGTTGTTATTTTATATGAAACTGATAATAATCCCAGGTTATTAGCTTATGTCACAGCAAAGGAAATATCCAGCAATTTAAGCAGTCAACTCAAAGACTACCTGAAAATTCGCCTGCCGAATTATATGATTCCTAGCCAGATTATGGTGTTGGATCAGTTGCCCCTTACCCCTAACGGTAAACTAGATCGTAGAGCATTACCAGCACCAGATACAGATACTTCTACTAACTTTGAAGCCCTTGTTACTCCAACTGAAGAACTGCTGGCTACTTTATGGCAAAGTCTTTTAAAAACTAAGTCTATTGGTCGTCAAGATAACTTCTTTGAATTGGGTGGACATTCCCTATTAGCAACCCAATTGGTTGCCCGCATTCGTGACAGTTTTGGAGTAGAAGTAGCCGTCCGCAAGGTATTTGAGCAAAGTGTTTTGTCTGATTTGGCTGGGGAAATTGACAAGGCTACTTCGAGTGTCGCCTTACCACCGATTACACCACAGCCTGAAAATGCTCCTAAAATTTTGTCATCTTCCCAATCAAGACTTTGGTTTTTAGACCAACTTGAAGGTATAGGAACTTCGGCTACTTACAATATGTCAACAGCGCTGCAACTTGACGGCAAGTTGAATATAGAGGCGTTGCGTGCAAGTTTTAATTATCTCCTCGATCGCCATACCATTCTACGCACTTATTTTCCAGCACTGGAGGGAGAGGCGCAAGTAGTCGTCCAAAATTCAGAGGATATAGAAGTACTGACAATCGCAGATTTACAGTCACTCGATCCTCAGTCTCAAGCAGAAACTGTACAACGTTTGGCCGATACCCATGCTCAAGAACCCTTCGATTTAAATACTGGCCCCCTGTTCAAAGCACAACTGGTGCAACTTAGCGAACAGAAAAATGTACTCATGATTAATATGCACCACATTATTAGCGATGGCTGGTCAATGGGTGTGTTTAAGCGCGAATGGGAACAAGCTTATGCTGCTTTGGCTGCGGGGTATACTCCGAATTTGTCACCGTTGCCGATTCAGTATAGCGATTATGCAGCTTGGCAGCGCAGTTGGTTACAAGGGGAGATTTTAGAAAGCCAGGAAAACTACTGGAAACAA
This sequence comes from Nostoc sp., assembly GCF_036917775.1. Classification (GTDB taxonomy): domain Bacteria; phylum Cyanobacteriota; class Cyanobacteriia; order Cyanobacteriales; family Nostocaceae; genus Nostoc. Next base: position 38,575 of record NZ_JBALEQ010000158.1, on the reverse strand, counting down.
CAACTAGGCGATGCTCCCCGATTGCTGGATTTGCCTACCGATCATCCCCGTCCAGCGCAACAAAGTTACCAAGGTGGGCGTGAGGAATATCCTTTAAGCAGCGAACTGACTCAGAAACTCAAAATCCTCAGTCAAAAACACGGGGTTAGTTTGTTTATGACCCTGTTAACGGCTTTTAGTATTTTACTATCTCGTTACAGCCGTCAAGAGGATTTATGTATTGGTTCTGCGATCGCTAACCGCACCCATAGCAACACAGAATCGTTAATTGGTTTTTTTGTCAATACTTTAGTATTGCGGAGCAAAATTAAGCCAGAGCAAGGATTTAGTCAGTTACTCCAACAAACCCGCCAAACTTGCCTAGATGCCTACGCTCATCAAGATATTCCCTTTGAGTATTTAGTAGAACAGTTACAACCAGAACGCAGTCTGAGCCATAATCCCTTATTCCAAGTGATGATGGTGTTCCAAAATACTCAAGAAGCGGGGAAAAATATTAGTTTACCAGGGCTTGATATTCAATATTTAGAGCAAAGTTTACCATTTGCCAAGTTTGACCTAACACTGGATCTTTGCGAAAGGGGCGGCCAACTGCATTGTATGTGGGAATATGCCACAGATTTATTTGAAGTAGAAACAATTCAACGGATGGCGGGACACTTTGAAATTTTGCTAGAAGCAATCGTCCAAAATCCCCAACAACCGATCAGTAAACTACCCTTAATCACAACCGCAGAAATTCAACAACTGCAAATTTGGAATCAAACCAATATCAATTATCCCAAAAATCAGATTTTGGTGAGTCTGTTTGAACAACAAGCAGCACAAACGCCCGATCACATTGCGGTGGTGTTTGAAGATCAAAGCCTGAGTTATCAAGAACTCAACCAAAAAGCTAATCAACTAGCCCATTATTTGTTGGAACTCAAAAGGGAGCAACAATTACCTGATAATCCATTGATTGCGATTTGTGTGGAGCGATCGCTATCAATGCTCATTGGCTTGTTTGCTATTCTCAAAGCGGGTGGTGCTTATGTGCCGATTGATCCGAGTTATCCTCAAGAACGCATTCATTTAATGCTGGAAGATAGTAATGCTTCTGTATTACTAACAACAAATGCCATCAAAAAGCAGCTTCCCCTAGAAAAACTAAAAAATTCCTGTCAAGTAGTATTTCTAGAGAAAGAAACATGGGTTAATCAGTCAACAGATAATCCCCATTTGCAAAGTAGTCCTGATGATTTAGCTTATGTAATTTATACTTCTGGTTCTACGGGAAGGCCAAAAGGTGTAGCAGTTTGTCACTCTTCACTGACGAATTTCTTATATTCAATGAAGGAAAAGCCTGGAATAGCTGCGTCCGATACTCTTCTGGCTATCACCACTATATCCTTTGATATTGCTGCACTGGAAATTTATTTGCCTCTTATAGTGGGAGCCAAAATTGTTCTAGTCAGTCGTGAAATTGCTTCTGACAGTTTACAGTTATCAGACCAATTGCTTAATGGTATCACTTTCATGCAAGCGACTCCAGCGACTTGGCGCATATTATTAGCCGCCGGATGGAAAGGTTCAACACAATTAAAAATCCTCTGCGGCGGTGAGGCTTTAACCTGGGAACTTGCTAATCAACTACTAGAAAGAAGTGCTGAACTCTGGAATCTTTATGGCCCGACAGAAACCACTATTTGGTCAGATATTTATCAGATAAATACTTTTGAGAGAAAAAACTATTCTCAAGGCGCTGTGGTATCTATCGGGAAGCCCATTGCTAACACCCGCATTTATATTCTAGACACCTATAACCAACCCCTTCCTCCTGGTATTCCTGGGGAACTCTGCATTGCAGGTGCGGGTTTAGCACAGGGCTATTTGAATCGTCCCGATCTGAGTGCTGAAAAATTCATTGACCTCAATCTCTTCAACCAAACTAAGCGAATTTATAAAACTGGTGATTTAGCTCGTTGGCTACCTGACGGCAATTTGCAATATTTAGGTCGCATCGATCGCCAGGTAAAACTTCGTGGTTTCCGCATTGAATTAGGTGAGATTGAAGCGTCTTTACTCAAACACTCAAAAATTCAGGAAGCAGTTGTCATTATACGGGAAGACAGTGATTTCGATCAACGTCTAGTAGCATACATTGTCCCAACAGGAACAGAGGATGAAGACCTTCAAGGTGAACAGGTGGAATTATGGCAACAAGTTTTCAATGATGCTTACCATAAATCACAAGATCCAGAAGATGACCCAACGCTGAATTTGGCTAGCTGGAATGATAGCTATACAGATAAACCTTATCCCAAAGCTGTAATGCAAGAATGGCGGGATAAAACTATTGACCAAATTCTGGAACTTGCACCCAAACAGGTCTGGGAAATCGGTTGCGGGACAGGGATGTTATTGTTAAAAATTGCTCCCCATTGTCAAAAGTATCTGGGTACAGATATTGCCGCAGGAGGGTTACATTATATTGAACAACATCTTCAACAGCAATCTCTCAAAGAAAAAGTTACTTTAAAACAAGGTGCAGCTAACCAATTTAACGGTATTGAGACAAATAATTATGACCTGGTAATACTCAATTCTGTTATTCAGTATTTTCCTTCTTTGGACTACTTATTAGAAGTTATTGGGGGTGCTGTTAGTGCTGTGAGGAATCAAGGAAAAATATTTATTGGAGATGTGCGAAATCTCCATTTACTAGAGGTTTTTCATACCGCAGTTAAATTTCATCGCGCCCCTGATGAATTATCAATTAAGGATTTGCGTCAACAGATTCAAAAAAGTATTCACACTGAAGGCGAGTTACTAATTGACCCTAATTTATTTATCGCCCTAAAACAAAGATTTCCTCGGATTAGTCATGTACAAATCCAAATGAAACGAGGTTATGGGCAGACGGAAATGAACCGTTTTCGTTATGATGTTGTTTTACATTTGGATCAAACAGATACTCCCGTCGGGGAACCTGAATGGTTAGATTGGCAAACTGAGGAACTCAATTTAGAAAAGATCGAGAGAATTTTAACAACTCAGCAACCCGATTTTATAGGTATTAAGAATATTCCGAATGAACGTCTAACTTCAGAAATGCTGCTGTTAGAAAAAATTAGTCAATTGGATGGTACAGTTTCAGACTTAAAAGCCGCAGTTGGCGAAGTCAGTTCAGGGATAGAACCCGAAGCATTCCGAAATTTAGTACGAGATTTACCCTATACGCCTTTTATCCAATATAGCTCCACACAATTTTCTGATTACGATGTTGTTTTTCAACGGAATATTCCTGGACAGTTTACACTACCACGATTTAATCAAGAGGGAAATTTGCGGTTGAAACCTTGGCAACATTATGCCAACCAACCATTGCAATATCGCACCAATCAAGTTGAGCCAGCGTTATTAGAAGAATGGCGAGATAATCTGGAAAAAACTCTTCCAGATTATATGATTCCTAGTCATTTTATTGTTTTAGAAAAACTGCCACTAACACCAAATGGCAAAGTAGATCGTAAAGCTTTACCCGCACCAAATGTAACCATTTCGTCAACAAACATTGAATTGCCTGTAACCTCGACAGAAAAATTGCTGGCCGAATTGTGGGCGAAGCTGCTTAAATATGAAGCAATCGCCCGCCATGATAACTTCTTCAAATTGGGAGGACATTCCCTATTAGCCACCCAAATGTGCTACCGCATCCGCGACACTTTTAAAGTAGAACTGCCACTGCGTCAAGTATTTGAGTCTCCTATCCTCAGCGAATTGGCAAATTATATAGATAGCTGCATTTGGGTTAATTTCTCCACAGCAGATATACAACCTTTAAACTCAGACGAAGAGGAAATTGAACTATGACTATGACACAAAATCAGCAAATAGTTTCTTTAATGCTTCGTTTGCAGAACATAGGCTGCAAAATTTGGGCTGAAGATGATAAGTTACGGCTTCGTAGTAGTAAAAACGCCTTAACTTCTGAACTCAAGCAAGAAATTCAAGCCAACAAAGCAGATATATTAGCGTTCTTAAATTCTGCTAAAGCCGGATCTGTGATGGCAGAGGAAATTCCAACTTTACCAGATGATGTCCCAAAACCCCTTTCCTTTGCTCAACAACGCCTCTGGCTGTTAGGGCAACTCCAAGGCCCATCAGCTAGTTATAATATGCCGATCGCTTTACAACTGGATGGAAACCTCAATATTGATGCTTTGCATTCTAGTTTGGCTTATCTGCTGAATCGGCATGAGAGTCTGAGAATGTATTTTCCCACAGTGGCGGGACAACCCCAGGTTGCGATCGCAAATTTAGACGACATCGAAGTTTTAATGTACCAGGTACTGGGGACTGAGAATCAAGAAACAACCGTTCAGCGTTTTATCGATGCTCACGTTCAAGAACCCTTTGACTTAAACACTAGCCCTTTATTTAAAGCAAAACTGCTGCAATTGAAGGATCACAAATATGTGTTGCTCATAATTATGCACCACATTATTAGTGATGGCTGGTCAATGGGGGTCTTTGTCCGTGAGTTACGGGAAGTCTATACTGCCTTTGCCCTAGGTCATACCCCAACACTTGCACCATTACCCATTCAATATAGCGACTACGCAAACTGGCAACGCCACTGGTTACAAGGGAAAGTATTAGAAAACCAGATTAATTACTGGAAACATCAACTGAACGATGCCTCGCCATTATTGGAGTTGCCTACCGATTATCCTCGTCCAGCACAGCAAAGCTACCGAGGCGATCGCGATCGCTATTTTTTATCGGCTGACTTAACTCTTGCCATTAAAACTCTAAGTCAACAGCAAGGGACAAGTTTGTTTATGACTTTGTTGGCGGCTTTCAATATTTTGCTTTCTCGTTACAGTCGCCAAGAAGACTTATGTATTGGTTCTCCTATTGCTAATCGCACCCATAGTCATACGGAAGGATTAATTGGCTTTTTTGTCAACACTTTAATATTGCGTAACCAAATCAAGCCTGAGCAAAGTTTTATCGAATTCCTGCAACAAACTCGCCAAAATTGTTTAGATGCATACTCTCATCAAGACATTCCCTTTGAGTATCTGGTAGAACAGTTGCAACCAGAACGCAGTATGAGCCATAACCCCTTATTCCAGGTCATGTTCGCACTAGAAAATAATGAAAGTCCCGACCTGAGTTTACCAGGCTTAGAGATTGAATGGCTCCCATTAAGCTATCCGTTTGCTAAGTTTGACCTAACACTTATGGTAATAGAATCTAATAACCAGTTAGGTTTAACTTGGGAATACGCCACCGATCTTTTTGAAAAGGGTACTATCCAACGGATGGCGGAACAGTTTGAAGTTCTGCTGAAGGGAATTATTGATAATCCTCAACAACCTATCAATACTTTACCTTTGATGACAGCGCCCGAACTTCTGCAACTGCAACGCTGGAATCAAACTCAAAACGATTATCCTGACGATAAAACTTTAGCTGAGATATTTGAACAACAAGTTGCTCAAAACCCTAATAATCTCGCTTTGGTGTTTGAATCCCAAAGCTTAACTTATCAGCAGCTCAATCAAAAAGCGAACCAACTTGCTCATTATCTAATTCAAAATCACCAAATTAAACCAGATACTTTAATTGGTATCTGTGTTGAACGGTCTAGTGAAATGATTATCGGTGTACTCGCTATCTTGAAAGCAGGTGGGGCTTATGTGCCGATTGATCCCAATTATCCTAAAGAGCGGATTGAGTTCATGTTAGAAGATTCTAGGACATCAGTGTTATTGACCCAAAGTTTTCTGTTAAATCAATTACCAATAGCTAAACTGAAAAACCCCTGTCAAATAATTTGTTTAGATAAGGAAACTTTTACTACGTTAAAAGAAAATCCTAGCCCTCAAAGTACGCCTAATAATTTAGCTTATGTGATCTATACTTCTGGTTCGACGGGACGACCAAAAGGGGTAATGATTGAGCATCAAGCAATTGTCAATTTAAGCTTGGCTTGGGCTGAAACTTTTCAAGTTCAACAAAACAGCCGTTTACTTCAATTTGGTTCCTTTAGTTTTGATCTATCTGTTGCTGAAATTGCGACTACCTTCGTCACTGGTGCTTGCTTGTATCTTGCTAAAAAAGAAACCTTGTTACCCAGTCAAACTTTGGTTGACTTTTTAACTCATCATAAGATTTCCCACGGCTTTTTATCTCCTTCAGCCTTATCTGTCTTACCTCAAGCCACCTTACCCGATTTGCAGTGTCTAACCGTTGGTGGTGAAGCTTGTCCAGCCGAATTAGTTACTCAGTGGGCAACAACGGGACGGTGTTTATTTAATTGCTACGGGCCTACAGAATCTACGGTTAATGTGGTGTTAGCACTTTGTCATCCTAATGGAAAAAAACCACCGATTGGTAAACCATTATCTAATATCCGCGTTTATATATTAGATCCTCACAAACAACCATTACCCCCTGGCATACCTGGAGAATTATGCATCGCTGGTGTGGGTTTGGCACGAGGCTATCTAAATCGTCCTGACTTAACGGCTCAAAAATTTATTGAAGTTGAATTATTTGGTAAAGTTGAGCGAATTTACAAAACTGGCGACTTAGCAAGATGGAAATCTGATGGAAACCTTGAATATCTGGGTCGAATAGACAATCAGATTAAATTACGGGGTTTTCGGATTGAACTCGGTGAAATTGAATCGATTTTGTTGCAACATCCATCAGTTAAAGAAGCAATTGTCACCTTATATAAAACTGAGAGTAACCAGAGTTTAATTGCTTATGTAACGGGAATCACCAATGATTTATCTACCCAATTAAAAAATCATCTAAAATCCCATCTACCCGATTATATGATACCTGCTCAGATCATCGTATTGGATGAGTTGCCTTTAACTCCCAATAGCAAAGTTGACCGGAAATATTTACCTACTCCCAATGGAGTAATTGAGGGCTTATATGTAGCTCCACGTAACGAAATTGAACAACAACTGGCGCAAGTTTGGTCTGCTGTACTCGAACATCAAGATATTGGGATTCATAATAACTTTTTCGATTTGGGCGGTCATTCTTTATTAGCAATTAAACTGCTCAATAATATTCAACAGGTGTTTGGGCAACATCTTTCTTTAAGTAATTTATTTCAGAATCCTACTATTGCTCAACTCGCAGAACAACTTTGTAATACTGAGGTTCAACAGTCAAATCCCGATTTACTTTTACTCCAACCTCAAGGAGATGCAACCCCTCTCTTTTTTCTTCCTGGCGCAAACGGACACAGCTTCTATTTTCGAGATTTAGCCATTAATTTAGGAACTGAGCGACCAGTATATGGACTCGAAACTCCAGGAAGAGACGGCTCTAGCGCACTCCCTGAATCAGTAGTAGCCCATGCAAATCAATTGATTGATATATTACGTCAACAGCAAGCGAAAAGCCCATATATATTAGCAGGATACTCTTCAGGTTGTGCCGTTGCTTTTGAAATGGCTTCCCAACTCGAAAAGCAAGGTGAAACGATAAGTTTACTAGCTATCTTGGATGCTGGACTGGTTTCTCAGCCTGAGTATTTTACTGATAGAGCAGAACTTGATTGGATCTGGCAATTAATTCGACGAATTGAAGTTTTAAAGGGAGTTTCTTTAGGAATACAATACGACGATTTAGCTGCTCAACCTAATGACCTAGCTAGGTGGAATTTAGCGGCAGAGTATTTATACAAAAATAATGTTTTACCGGAACATTCCACCCTTTCTTTACTCAAAACCAATATGAAAGTGATGAAAGGACTAACACTGAATTACGCTAATTATCAGCCTAATCATCCAGTTTCTGCTCCCATTGTTTTATTCCGCGCTCAAGAAGTTAAGGAGATTGTCTTGCAAGAACTCCAAGCTTTTTCTGATTATAATCTACCCGATTGGGGATGGCAAACCTATACTCAAAAGACTGTCAAAGTAGTTTCTGTACCTGGAAACCACGGACAAATGCTTTATGAACCCAATGTCAAACTGTTAGCTGCACGATTACATAATTTAATGGTAAATACAGCAGAATAGAGTATTTCAATAGTCTATTCTTACCTTTTTTAGCCCACTATAAAATGATTCTGCAATAGGTATAATGGAAACTATTTCTATCAGAATTTCCGATGAAACCCTGCGTGATGGAGAACAACAAGCAGGCATTTTCTTCTCTTATCCAACTAAACAAAAACTTGCCTATTCCATTGCTCAAACGGGAGTCGATGGACTCGCTATCATGCCCAGTGTTTGTAAACAAGAAGAAGAATTAGTCAAATCATTAGTATTAGAGGGATTGGATAGTCTGATCACTGCTTGTACCTTAATGGGAAAGGAGTACATTGATAAAGCCAAAATGTACGGAGTTAAGCGCATTATCCTTTTTTACGGTCTTTCCGATCGCCTGCTGTTTTTGCGAGATCCTCAAATCCGTTTGTTGAACGAGTTTAAAGGAAAAACCATTGATGACAATATCCCAGCAAAAGTAATCGATAGAATTCGCCAAAACGCCATTGATACAATTGTCGAAAATTTGCGCTATGCCACTAAGGTTGCTGGTCTTAGGGTAGACTTTGCCGCCGAGGATGCTTCAAGAGCCGATTTTGACTTTTTAGTGCAATGTATCCGCTCATGCAGCCCTTATATTGAAAACTTTTTACTTTGTGATACAGTCGGAGTCCTCAGTCCAGAAAAGAGCTATATCTGGGTTAATGATCTGCTCCAACGTACAACAGGCGTTGCTTTCGGGGTACACTACCACAATGACATGGGCTTGGCTCTCGAAAATACTCTCCAGTCCGTTATGGCCGGAGCAACTTTAGTATCGGGTACATTTTCCGGGATTGGTGAGAGAGCCGGAAATGTTGCGATCGAGCAGGTATTAAATGGGTTGCGAGTCCGTTTCGGAATTGAAGTCAAAGGGATTAATTATGATGCGATCGCCGCAGTGACTAATTACATTGAGCAACTGGGGATTCGTCCTGCTCCCCCTTACTCTCAAACTGCTCAACGCCACGAATCAGGTATCCATGTCAATTCTTTGTTTAGCGATCCTCAAAGCTATGCTGCTTTGCGTTACAGCACTATAGAAGTTCTCTTCGGCAAATGGAGTGGAGTCAGCAATTTTCAATATCTATTTGAAAAGCAACTACAAAATCCCCAACCCAGAAATCAATATGAAAAAATGCGCTCAGTGATCAAATCTCTTGCTGTTGAGCAAGAACGTTATTTTACAGCCAACGAGGTATTAGAGTTATGGAAAAATGGGGTCTTTAAATAATCTATGTTCTCGTATAGTAGCTCGCTACTGTCATGGGATGGGAAAAAATATCCGCGAGCTACATCCTACAGCTAAAACATATAGACTTTATTTGCACATTACTGTACAACCCTAAAAGCATTGCAGAACAAAGAATGTAGTCAATATAGTAAAATACCAAAATTATTCAGTCAGCCTCAAGAGTCTTAACTGATTTCGAGAATATGCAATCTAAAACCGTTCATAATCAACCCCTAACCAATACCCCTTCAGCTTTTACTCAATTTTGGGAAGATATCAAAGCGATCGCAGGCCCTTACTGGTATCCTACAGAGGCATGGGGAAGAGCATTTCCAGACGTGATTCGTACATGGGGAATGCTCATTATCCTAATATTATTAATAATAATGCTCGTCGGTGTCACTGCCTTTAATAGCTTTGTTAGCCGCTATTTATTAGATATTATTACTGAAGAAAAAGATATTGCTAAATTTGTTGATACCTTATTAGTTTATGGCGCTGCCCTTGTCTGCGTAACGCTATTAGTAGGATTTTCTAAACTTGTTAGAAAACAAATCGCTCTTGATTGGTATGAATGGCTAAACGATCGCATTTTAAAAAAATATTTGAGCAATCGCGCTTATTATAAAATAAATTTTAACTCAGATATTGATAATCCAGATCAACGAATATCCCAAGAAATTGAACCTCTGATCAGAAATGCTCTTACTTTTTCAGCTACTTTTCTAGAAAAAGTGCTGGAAATGGCAACTTTTTTAGTAATTCTCTGGTCTCTTTCCCAATTTATTGCAGTTGTATTGCTTGTTTATACGATAATAGGCAATTTAATTGCTGTTTATTTGGCTCAAGAATTGAATAAGATTAAACAAGAAGAACTCGAATTTGATGCAGACTATACTTATAGCTTGACTCATGTTCGTAATCACGCTGAATCAATAGCTTTCTTTCAGGGAGAAAAAAAAGAATTAAATATAATCCAGCGAAGATTTAATAATATTATTAAAAGCACCAAACGCAAAATTAATTGGGAGTTAACTCAGGATATTTTTAACAGAGGCTATCAGGCGGCTATCCAAATATTTCCATTTATAGTATTCGGGCCTTTACAGATTAGAGGTGAAATTGAATTTGGAGAAATTGCCCAAGCCAGTTTAGCTTGTAATTTATTTGCTAATGCTATGGCAGAATTAATTAGAGAATTTGCAACTTCGGGACGATTTTCTAGTTACGTTAAACGTTTGGGTGAGTTTACAGATGCGTTAGAATTTGTTACCAAAGAACCAGAGAAAGTAAGTACTATTAAAACAATAGAAGAAAACCATCTCGCTTTCGAGAATATCACTTTACAAACACCCAACTATGAACAGGTGATTGTTGAAGATTTATCGCTTTCTGTTCAACCCGGAGAAGGTTTATTGATTGTTGGCCCCAGTGGTCGAGGTAAAAGTTCTCTGTTGAGAGCGATCGCTGGCTTGTGGAATGCAGGTACTGGTCGTCTGGTGCGACCTCCATTAGAAGAAGTGTTATTTTTACCCCAACGTCCTTATATAATTTTGGGAACTTTGCGTGAACAATTGCTCTATCCTAATACAACTCGTAAGATGACCGATGCAGAACTCAAAGAAGTTTTGCAACAAGTCAACCTACAAAACTTGTTGAGTCGAGTAGATGGCTTTGATACAGAAGTTCCTTGGGAGAACATATTATCACTAGGAGAACAACAACGCCTTGCATTTGCACGACTACTAATTACTCATCCTAGATTTACTATATTAGATGAAGCAACAAGTGCTTTAGATTTGAAAAATGAAGAGAGTTTATATCAACAGTTGCAAGACACAAAAACAACTTTTATCAGTGTTGGACATAGAGAAAGTTTGTTTAATTATCATCAATGGGTTTTAGAACTATCAGGAGATTCTAGCTGGCAAATTATTAGTGTACAGGATTATCAACTGCAAAAAGCAAAAGAAGTTGTCATTAATGTTCCTAAAAAGCCTGAAATCACAATAGATGTTTCACCCAAAAATGAATCCCAAACTAAACCAGAAATATCTATCGAGATAGGTACAGTCGAAAGTCTTTCTCATAAAGAAATGCAGACATTAACAGACTGTAGCATTAACACCATCAGAAGCAAGGCTAGCCTTGGTAAATCCATTACTGCTAATGATGGCTTTACCTACCGCTATGACAAAGACCCAAAGGTGTTGAAATGGGTACGAGCTTAACGAATATTTTTACTTTTTAAAATCAAGGTCATGCTAACTAAACAGCAAAGACAACTAATTACTTACAAGACTATTTCAATTTATGAAAGAGCCTATCAATTACCAGTTCTAAAAAATAATGCTGTAAAAATAGTTCAAAAAAAAATTAGAGAACGTCAAAGATTAATTAAAGAAGGCGTTCGATATCATCATCAGCTTGGCGGGATAATTAAGCGAAAAGAAGAAATTAGCCAAGGAGAAGTTTTTCAGGAAATCCAATTATTTATTAAAGATTACAGCCATATTATTGATTTTTTAGAAAATTATAAGGATAATTATCATGATTTTTTATTAAGTCTTGCGGATGACTTAAAAGAATTATTTAAACAAAAATATTTGGCTATAAAAAGCTTAGAAGATGAAAGAAGTAAATTAGAGCTAAAAAATCATAAAAATCCGAAAATACTTGACGAGCTAACATGGGAAAAGCAAGAAAATCTCAAAGCAGTTTTGCTACTGAGTAATGCTTATTTCTTAATGCTAGAAAAAATAAAATTGCTTGGCGAAGGAATTAAAAACCTTGCAGAAGATACAAAAAATCAAAAAGAAGTTGTTCAGCAAATAGTAAAAGATTTAGAAGTATATCAAGAAATTTACGAATATCAAAGAAAAGCCCATAAAATTCATCAAGAAATAGCTAAAATTGCCCACACTGCAATCAACCTTGAAAGTTCTTTACAAGATTACTTTAGTCCCTTTCAATCTTTAATAGATGAAGTCATAAAAGTAGATGAATATTTTTATGCAACTGTTGGAGATATTAAAGATTTAGGAGATAATATTTTAAAGTATCAAGCAAACTTATTTAATCTGGAAAAAAACGAGGATATTTCTGAAAGTTTTCTCGATTTTATGGTGACAAGTTATGAGAAAAAAGCCAGATTAAAAGATGCTTTTATTCAATCTCAATTATTAGATTGGCAAATCCATAATTTTGATTTGACCGAAAATGGTGTCTTTTTAGACAAGGGCATTGATTTAATATCTAACTATATATCCAAGCAACTAACAGATCAAAGAAAAGCGCTAAGTATAGCAGAAGTAAATTTTGCCTCTACAGATTCTCTATCTCCTGTTGAAGAAACAGGATTGATAGGGCTGATTAATAACAATGTTACGTTGCCAAAAAAATTTCCCAGCAATAAAGGTATTGATTATACCCAATTGCAGGATCTCCTAGCACAACATCATTGGAAAGAGGCTGATATTGAAACCACTAAAATAATGCTAAAAGTCATGAGTAAAAATTATTGGAATGAAGTTTATAAGGAAGATATTGATAACTTTTCTTGTCAAGAGCTTCACACTATCGATCAACTTTGGGATCAATATAGTTATGGCTATTTCGGCTTCACTGTTCAGCAAACTATCTGGAGCGAAATGGGTGGTCAGGTAGATTACGAAACAGAAAAAAGACTTGGCGATCGCCTTGGTTGGCGAAAAGAGGGAAACTGGTTAGACTATGAGCAACTAACTTTTAAATTGTCCCCTATGACACCGATGGGACACTTGCCAGCCCAATGGTTACACTACGATCAACATAGTTTTGACTTATCCCCAAAATCATCTACAGAACACCTTTCAATGGGAGCTTGGCGGGTCAAGTCTTGGTTAGTTTGGCAGATGCATTTATTCTTCTCTCGTATAAAAACTTGTCACGAAACTTTCTTATGCGATAATCGCACATTTATTAAGAATAGGAAAAATTAGAGCTAAAGCTCATTTGAGGATAAACATGAGTAATAGTAAGCATTCTGATATAGAAATAGAAATTTTGCTTTTTGGAAAATGGCGTTTTGATACGTCTTCCGAAAAAGTTACTATTGAATTTAAAGATGATATGACTTATGAACAAACCACAGTTCAAACATTGCTTTTCTCTAAACCTAAAGAACTTATAACAGGGAATAAATTTACTGGGGTATGGTATGTAAGTCAAAAAAAATTGTATTTAAATGTTAAAACTATGCCAAAATCCTTTTTGAATTTAAGGATACCACTAGTTTTTAAGATATCTATTGCAGATATGGTGGCTACTTTAGGTTCGGTGCTTATGGTAGAAAATTATGAAGTTATGAAAATTAATAGTTCTAAATTTTTAATGAAGGATAAAGAGCAATCAATTATTGGGACAAAAATAAATAATATTAATATTAGAAAGTAACTGTATTTTGTCACTCTGGGTATGCTTACGGCGGGTTTAAACACGTTATTTTTGATAAAATTAACTTTTAACTAAGATGTAATTACAATTACGGGCGGTAACATTTCTAAAACCGTAATGCTCAAGTCAGGAAACTCTAAAGGTGAAATAGTCGCATCTTCTGCCAAAATCACTTCACTTTGATAGCCATCCTGAGTTGGTTCTCGAAAGACGTGCAATTGACGACTAACCACATCTAACACCCAATAATCTGTAATTCCCACTTGCGAGTAGGCTTTAGCTTTGATTTCGCAGTCTAGTTTCAGGCTGCTATCTGCTACTTCAATAATCAGATAAACTTCTTTTGGAGTGGGGTGGTGGTCTGCGTAGTCTAGTGGATCTACTTTAACGACAGCTATATCCGGTTCTGGTTCAGATCGTGCGTTTAACTTTACTGGGTCTTGAATACATACCCAAGCCCGATTCCTCAAACTATTTTGCAGTAATCTATCTGTTCTCCCCACTGCTGAACGATGGGCTGTCCCTTTAGCAATCATCCAAATAATCTTTCCTTCTAGGAGTTCTACTCGTTCATCTGCACCAAAAATCCCAGCCTCAGCCATCCGATGGTATTCTTCAACTGTCCACAGGCGAAGCCTTAACGTCGTTTCTGTGTTTTGCATGGCTTGTTATTGCAATTGTGAGAAGTAATTAATATTTTAGCCTGTTTTACTTGACCTAAGAAAAATAGTATGATATATTCAAAATATTTCGCTTTAGTCAACTTAACCTAAAGTCGGCTGTTAGAAACCGCATCTATAAAGTCAAAACCCGCGCAGACGGGTTTCAGACTCTTGATTTAACCTTAGCCCAAATCGGTGTAACTCTTGTTTGTGTGCCTGTAACCTCTGCGAATTCCACTTGCCAAGGCTGCTAATCTTCTAAAATTTGGATTTCATCAAGTTGATTAATCACCACATCTGCACCTCGGACATTATCTGACTTACCCACCCAAGTGATACCAATACAACCGGCAGCTTTAGCATCACGTGCCATTTGCATATCGCCAACTGCATCACCCACCATCAAGGTAGCACCTGGTTCAACTCCCAAAGCTTCGCAAGCTTGCAAAAATAGGACTGGATCTGGTTTGCTCGGCCCCTCATCTACTCCCATTTTTAACTGGATATAATCGCTTAATTGGTGATGCGCTACAAATTTATTTACTTCATCGGTTGTTGCAGCTGAGAGGATACCGAGTTTTAAGCCTCCTTTGCATAGGTATTTCAACAAGTCTAAGCTACCCACAAATAGCGGTGAAGGAGTTTGTTCGATGTATTTTTCGGCTTCATCCAAAGCTTGACGGGCTATTTTTAAGGACTCAAACCATCCTTTCCCTGTTTCGGCAATATATGCAGCAGCCGCAACTTCTGTTTCGCGGCGACTCGCTACCGATATCAAGCCTGCCGGATCTAGAAAATTGCCATTGATGCCAAATGCCATTAATAGGGGTTCCCCAGTTCCAGGGATTTGAGCATCTATTAATCTTGTTGCCTTTTGTGCGAGCGATCGCAAATACGTTTCTGAATCTTCTAGAGTACCGTTTTTGTCAAACACAATTGCCTGGATATTATCAAAAGTGATTTTTCTACATTTAATAGTTGCCACAATATTTCACTCCACTTATTTAGTCAGAAGTTATGAGTTTATATTCCTAACCCCTAACTGTTCCCAATTTTCCACATAAAAAAAGAGGGTTTTTCCCTCTTTATACAATGATTTAATACTCTTACTTAAAAACAAGTAAAACTATAAAATGTATTATTCTTCAATCGCTGCTGGAATTTGTTCTTCAGTTTCCGTGGCTGCTGGAATCTCTTCTTGAACTTCCGCAACTACTGGGGTTACTTCCTCAATTTCTGCTGCTGGTGGAATTTCTTCTAGTTCTGCTGCTGGTGGAATCTCGTCTTCAAGGTCTGTTGCTGGTGGAATATCTTCTTCTGCTAAAACATCAGCAGGTGCAGCAGGCGCAGCAGTAGCACCTTGTTGCTTGGCTAACAGTTGTTCACGATATTTAGCAGCCATTTCTTCTGCCTTATCGTAAACCAAATCCCGGTTTTTAATCATGTCGCCGGGTTCGGGTTCTAGCTGCTTGGTAGATAGGGAAATGCGACCCCTTTCTGCATCCAAGTCAATGATCATCACTTTCACTTCATCATTGACATTGAACACGCTATGAGGTGTATCAATATGTTCGTGGGAAATTTCAGAAATGTGTAGTAGACCACTGACACCACCAATGTCGATGAAAGCACCGTAGGGTTTGATACCACGAACTGTACCGATCACTACTTCGCCGACTTCTAGGCGGTTCATCTTACGTTCAACCAGCGCTCGACGATGAGATAGAACTAAGCGGTTACGTTCTTCATCCACTTCTAGGAATTTCAATGGCAGTTCTTCGCCTACCAATTCTTCTTTAGGTTTGCGAGTACTAATGTGAGAACCTGGGATAAAGCCACGTAATCCTTCAATCCTTACCAATGCACCACCGCGATTGGTTGCAAACACGCCAGAACGGACAGTGGCATCTTCTGCTTGCAGCTGTCGCACGCGTTCCCAAGCCCGCATATATTCAATACGGCGAATGGAAAGGGTTAATTGACCATCTTCGTTTTCATCGGTAAGAATGAAAAACTCGCGCGTTTCGTTTGACTGTAAGACTTCTTCCGGGCTATCCACCCGGTTAATAGACATTTCTTGTATAGGAATATATGCTGCGGTTTTAGCACCAATGTCAATCAGAGCGCCGCGCGGCTCTATACTGAAAACTGTTCCTGGCACAACATCGCCAGGGCTAAAATGATAATCGTATTTGTCAAGTAGAGCAGCGAAATCTTCGTGAGTGAATCCAATTTCTGTAGCGGTTAAATTCTGATTGACCATGCTGATTTGTTCCTGGTTCTAGTCTCCGTAAAGGTTGTGTGACAGGCGTGATGTACTATGTAAGCAGTTTTATGGCAGCTTACACTTAAACATCCTTTTTCATCCTAGCGCAGAAAAGCTAGTATTAACACATATCTACTCCCAAGATTGGAAATTATATCACAATATAAAAATGCTTTGTTATTTACTTAGTATTTAAAATTAACAAAGGACAAACACAATAATATCCGTTGCTCCTACAATTAGTAGCAACGGATACTAACTTCTTTAAATCAGCTAAAGGTCTGCCAATTAGGATCTACTTATCTTTTGGTTTCTCAAAGCGAGGTGGTTCCCGAAATGCGATCGCAAAAAAGAGAGTACCTATACACAGAGTAAAAATCAAGATGTACGCAACGCTTTCCATATTATGAATACCTGCCTATCCAGCCAGTAATTAGAGTTTTGAGTGCTGAGTTCTGAGTGCTGAGTCAGAGCCTTAACTCGGAACTCAGCACTTCTTTACTCAGCACTGAAATTAGAGAGCTTCCTTCCGGCGGGTTGACTTGTCACCCACTTTCTGGAACAGCCCCCATTCAACTTGCTCTTCTAGATCCGCATCAACACCGGCAAATACGTCTCGGTAGATTGTCCGAGAGCCATGCCAGAGATGACCAAAGAAGAACAGCAGAGCAAATACAGCGTGTCCAAAGGTAAACCAACCTCTAGGACTGGTGCGGAATACACCATCAGAGTTCAAGGTTTCGCGGTCAAATTCAAAGATTTCGCCACCTTGAGCTTTACGGGCATACTTCTTCACATCAGCTGGTTCTGTAAAGGTTTTACCATTGAGATCGCCACCAAAGAAGCTGACGGTGACACCAGATTGCTCAAAGCTATACTTTGATTCTGCCCGACGGAAGGGAATGTCAGCGCGGACAACTCCATCAGCATCGGTCAAAATTACTGGGAAGGTTTCAAAGAAGTTGGGGAGACGACGCACGGTCAATTCCCGTCCTTCAGAATCTTTGAATACGGCGTGACCTTGCCAAGATTGGGCAATACCATCACCCTTTACCATCGGCCCTGTACGGAATAGACCGCCTTTAGCGGGGCTATTACCGACGTAATCATAGAAAGCCAGTTTTTCAGGAATCTGCGACCAAGCTTGGTCAAGGGTTGCACCTTCAGCAACGGTCGTTTGGACGCGGCGCTGAATTTCTTGACGGAAGTAGCCTTGATCCCATTGGTAACGGGTAGGACCAAACAATTCGATGGGAGTGGCAGCGTTTCCGTACCACATAGTACCAGCAACAACGAAAGCAGCAAAGAAGACTGCCGCAATACTGCTAGAAAGTACTGTTTCAATGTTCCCCATCCGTAGGGCTTTGTAGAGCCGTTCAGGGGGTCTAACTGTGAGGTGGAATAACCCTGCAATAATACCAACAACACCAGCAGCAATGTGGTGAGCCGCAATGCCACCAGGGTTATATGGGTTAAAACCATCTGGGCCCCATTCCGGTGCTACTCCCTGGGCAGCCCCAGTTATACCATAAGCGTCAGAAACCCATATCCCCGGCCCAAATAGTCCGGTGACGTGAAAAGCACCAAAGCCAAAACAAAGTAGACCAGATAAGAACAGGTGAATGCCAAACATTTTTGGCAAGTCGAGAGCCGGTTCGCCAGTGCGGGGATCTCTAAAGAGTTCCAAATCCCAGTAAACCCAATGCCATACGGCAGCTAGGAATAAAAGACCGGAAAGAACAATGTGAGCCGCAGCAACGCCTTCAAATGACCAGAACCCAGGATCGGTTGCTGGGCCACCAGTAACGTTCCAACCACCCCAAGATTGGGTAACACCCAAACGCGACATGAAGGGTAGAACAAACATCCCTTGCCGCCACATCGGATTGAGAACCGGATCGCTAGGGTCAAAAACAGCCAGTTCGTAGAGTGCCATCGAACCAGCCCAGCCTGCTACTAAGGCTGTGTGCATCAGGTGTACAGAAATCAGCCGCCCTGGATCATTCAGAACGACTGTATGTACTCGGTACCAGGGTAGTCCCATCGACTACGCTCCTCCTCGATGAGTTAGTTTACAAAGCAATTTTCTTACTGAGATTCTAAGGAACGAAATTCGCCACTCAGAAAACTCTCTCTTGTTTTTTGTTATTGCCAGAGCCAGAGTACTACCACAGTTAGTCTTATAAGTCAGACAGCGTGGGTGCTTTGACAATGCTTACTCGCTTCGGGAGGTTTACCTTGTAGGGTAGCCACCGCCAAGCAAAAAATGAGAATGTTTTAAAAAGTGTAACTATTGATGGAATTGTTTGCAAGCGTGTAAATTGATGCGATCGCGTAGCATCTCAAAGTTTTTTCGCTACCAATCCCTCTTGGAGATTAAATTTACTTATCTATTTAACTTGATGAGGGGGGCAAGGGAGGCAGGGAGCAGGGGAGGAAGAGGGGCAGGGGGAAACAAGGGGGAATTATTGAACAAATCTTTCCCTTGTCTCCCCCCTCTTCCTTGTCTACCTTGTCTCTTATTTCATACCCAATTCCCAATTCCCAATTCCGATCTTACTGAACCACCAACTGGATATTTTGCAGTTGGCACTTCGCCTCAGCTGTGTTTAAGCGTTCAATTACCTGTTCAGCACTCATCAAACGCTTGAGTACTACTTGACCTATGGTAGTACCGGCTGTGACTGGTATTGTAGGTTTCACTTCTATGGTTAAAATGGCTTCTTCAACTCGATAAAGCCATAGCAATTCGTTTTCTTCCACTAAACAAATATTCATTCGCTGAATATCTGGTTGCCGTCGCCATGCAGTTACTTGCCAGAGTCCATCAGATGCCCAGACTCTAGCAACTGCCCATCCCTCAGATAGAAAGAAATACTTCACGTTGTTAGTCTCACTATTAAACTTTCAATCTGCTGTTTACGATTACGATATCGTATATTATTTGTTAATTATGTATAACTAATAATAATTTAAATCAAAGCTATTTAAATTATTGTTGATCAAGTTTAATAAAAATAAATTTTTCTTTGTCTCAAGTGTAGCTATGTACAAAAAATAACAAAATTACATATTAAAACACTTGGCTAGTAATTGTATTTTGTTACTCACTTTACAATAAAATTCATTTATGCTTTGGATACTAAATACCAAACATAAAATTAGGAAGATTTTAGGTAACTATGAACAAACCGATAAACTCACCATTTAGATATCCTGGTGGCAAATTTTATGCTCGGCATTTGATTCTTAATCATATTCCTTCTCACTCTTATTATGTTGAACCTTTTGCAGGGGGTGGTTCTATTTTTTTTGTAAAAGATAAAGTAAATATTAATTGGCTCAATGATATTGATGAATTATTAATAAATACCTTATTAATAATTCGAGATCAACCAGAAGAATTAATCAAATTTTTAGCAGGGGAATCCGCCACGAAAGAAAGACATACATTTTACAAAAATGAATTCATTCCACAAAATAAATTAGAACAGGCTGGTAGATGGTTTTACCTTAACAGAACCTCCTACTCTGGGATTATGAAGCATCAAAACTGTTATTGGGGATATGGTGAAAAATACAGTATGCGTCCAGAGAATTGGCCCAGAAACATACGTCGAACTTCAGAGAAACTTCAAAACGTTGAAATTACTAATCTCGATTTTGAAGAAGTTATCGAATCTGTACCTTATGGATCTTTTTTATTTATTGATCCTCCTTATTTCAATGCGGATCAAGATAAACTTTATGCTCATTCATTTTCTAAAGAGGATCATTTCAGGCTATGCCAAATATTAAATAGATATAAGGAAAAAATAAAATTTCTTCTAACTTACGACAATAGCAACACAATTAGAAGTTTATATGAATGGGCATTGGAAATACACGACAAAGAATGGAATTATACAATTAGTAGAAGTGACGATCAAAAAAATGGGAGAAGTAAGCAAGATAACTTGAAAGGCGAACGATATAAGGGGAAAGAAATTTTTATATTAAACTACTCTTCTCTTGACTCTACTTCTCCCAATTCGGAACAGTTAATTTAAAAGTTTGAAGTATTATGATGAGATAAATTTCTACATATTATAGTAAGCATTTAATTATTTTTACTTAATCATCCTGAATACACATAAATTTATCTATTCGAGCAAAATCCTCTAGAAAAACTATCTATAGTAGTAATTAATTGTAAAGTTTTCTATAAAACTAGGAAATATATAGTATAATCACTGACTTCTGATTACATGAAATTTAACTGTATGACCTGGTTTTCCTTGTCCGTGCAACGGTGGGGTCGGATTACACAATTCCTATCTTTGTTCTGTCTATGTTTATTTTTAGTTGTT
The DNA here is from genome assembly GCF_036917775.1 of Nostoc sp. GTDB lineage: Bacteria > Cyanobacteriota > Cyanobacteriia > Cyanobacteriales > Nostocaceae > Nostoc. Next base: position 17,579 of record NZ_JBALEQ010000158.1, on the reverse strand, counting down.
AGTTGCGCTCCTCGTCCACAGCCTTCTACGCCACCATCGGGTTCTGTAAATAGCTCTACAGGTGATGGTCGTATTACTATAGGTACAACAGCAAAGCCGAGAACCCTTGATCCGGCTGATGCTTATGAGTTAGCATCCTTGGGTTTGGTGTTTAATATGAGCGATCGCCTCTACAACTACGAACCAGGAAGCACGGAAATTAAGCCCCAGCTTGCAACAGCATTACCTAAAGTCAGTCAAGATGCCTTAACTTATACCATCCCTTTACGTCAGGGAGTGGTTTTTCACGATGGGACTCCTTTCAACGCCGAAGCAATGGCGTTTACCATCAACCGCTTTATTCAAAATAAAGGAAAACCTTCATTCTTGCTAGGTGATATAGTAGATTCGGTAAAAAGTACAAGTGAGTATGAGTTAACCATTAAGCTGAAAAAGCCCTTTGCAGCCTTTCCTTCACTGCTGGCGTTTCCTGGGGTATGTGCAGTTTCGCCAAAAGCTTATGAACTCGGTGCTGGTAAATTTAAGCCGAATATTTTTGTAGGAACTGGCCCTTACAAGTTAGCGCAGTATGGTACTGATTCAATAAGATTTGATACGTTTGATAAATATTGGGGAGAAAAACCAGCGAACAAGGGTGTTAACCTCCAAATTCAAACTAGTCCTGTTAATTTGTTTAATGCTTTCCGTACAGGTGCTGTAGATGTGGCTTATCTGTCACTACAGCCAGATCAAAATCGGAGCTTAGAAGAAGGTGGTAAAAAAGGGGATTGGCAAGCGATCGCAGCTGAAGGTAGTGTAGTAAGCTATCTGGTATTGAACCGGAATCAAAAGCCTTTAGATAAATTAGAAGTCAGACAAGCGATCGCGTCAATAATTGACCGTCCACTCTTAAATGAGCGGGCCTTACTTGGTCAAGCAGATCCGCTTTATAGCATGATTCCCACAACATTTAAAGTTTCTGTGCCATTATTCAAAGATGCTTATGGCGATGCTAACTTTGATCAAGCTAAAAAGTTGTTAACTACTGCTGGTTTCTCCAAAGAAAATCCGGCAAAAGTCCAAATTTGGTATCCTTCTAGTTCGCCTACTCGTAGTTTGGCAGCACAGACGCTCAAATCTCTTGTAGATGCCAAAATGGATGGAATTCTGCAATTTGAAGTTACCCCTGCGGAAGGCCCAACATTTTTTAAAGACATTGCCAAAGGATTATATCCAGGAGCTTTACTTGATTGGTATCCAGACTTTTTAGATCCAGATAATTACGTCCAGCCGTTTTTGTCTTGTGACAAAGGTTCAGTTGCTAAAGGATGTGAAGATGGAGGCAGTCAAACTCAGGGTTCGTTCTACTATAGCGAAGCGATGAATAAACTGATCGATCAACAACGCAAAGAACTAAATCCTGAAGCGCGTCAGAAAATTTTTGGAGAAATTCAAAAGCAAGTAACTGCTGATGTACCTTACGTTCCCTTATGGCAAAGTAAAGATTATGTATTTGCCCAAAAAGGTGTGAACAGCGTACAACTTAACCCAACCCAAATTCTGGTTTACCAGACAATTAAAAAGTAGTTAAAAAGTCAAGGGGACAAGAAATTACTCTTTCACCTCTTACCTCTGTGTTCTCTGCGCCTCTGTGGTTTATTTAATTACTTTTTAACCGCAGAGACACAGAGAGCGCAGAGAGAATATAAAAATTGCATTTTGAATTTTGAATTGCTTATGTCTCGCTCTAAAGCTTTACAATATTACATAGTTTCTCGGTTGCTTCTCGCACCACTTCAGCTATTAACAATTATCACCATTGTCTTTCTCTTATTAAGAGCAACACCAGGAGATCCCGCAGATGCAATTCTTGGTGGACGTGCGCCAGAAGCTGCTAAAGAAGAATTGCGAAAACAACTAGGTTTAAACTTTCCTTTGTGGCTACAGTACCTAAATTATTTGGGAAGCATACTGCGCTTTGATTTGGGAACGTCTTTAATGAGTCGCGGACAGAATGTTTGGGACATAATTGGGCAATATTTCCCGGCGACTGTGGAGTTAGCAGTATGTAGTATGGCTGTTGCACTCATCGTCGGAATTGCGGTTGGGACTCTTTCAGCTTCCCGTCCTGGGACATATTTCGATGTTGGTGGGCGCTTGTTTGGGATCATCACCTACGCACTCCCTATGTTTTGGGCGGGAATGCTTTTGCAGTTGATTTTCTCAGTTCAACTTGGTTGGTTTCCTAATTCCAACCGCTTTCCGCCTAATCTTCCGGCTCCCACTCCTGTAACTGGGTTGTATACAATTGATAGCTTACTCGGTGGAAATCTCACCCAGTTTTTCACATCTTTGCACCATCTTGCCCTACCGAGTCTGACTTTGGGAATTTTGCTGAGTGGGATTTTTGAACGAATTGTGCGAGTGAATTTAAAGCAAACCTTGCAAGCCGATTATGTAGAAGCCGCTAGAGCCAGAGGTATTGGTGAAAATAAGATTTTAGCCTCCCATGCCTTAAAGAATGCTTTAATCCCAGTAATTACAGTGTTGGGATTAACTTTTGCTTCTCTGTTGGGTGGGGCGATTTTGACAGAGGTGACATTTTCTTGGCCTGGGTTAGCGAATCGACTGTATCAAGCGATCGCAGATCGCGATTATCCCACAGTCCAGGGAGTGCTAGTCTTTTTTGGTGCGATCGTTGTCAGTGCAAGCATTTTAATTGATATTTTAAATGCTTATGTAGATCCGCGAATTCGATATTAAGCTGTTGGACATTTTGTTAAATTTCTTGAGAAATACCACTGGCTAAAATCCCAAGAATTTTATTCACATCTTTGAGATAATATTCGCTTAAATCAATAGTCAATGTTTGTTTTTCTAGTTTGAGGAATTGCCAAATACTGCCCGTTGTAACTGCTCCGTAAATTGTTTTAATCTCAGTTGCTGCTTGCTCATTAAAGATTTGGGCTGCTACCATTTCTGCTGCACACTGGCCCAAACCCCCATTAATATTTTCCTTTTTAGCTTCTACAACTGTAATTACTGGTGCTGTCAAAATGAGAATTTCTGGAGATTTAGTAATAATAAAATCGCAAGTGCCGTTTAATCCTTTGCTATTATCGACAGTAAAATCTACTCCAGAAAATAAACTAACTTGTTCGTGTAATTGTCGGCGTAAATCAACTAAAATTGGCGCAATAATTAACTCAGAACGAGCTTTTTCACTATTACTCCCTAAAGCGATATCCAGGTTATAATTGAGTGTTTCTACAAGTAAATTACTCGCTGCTAATTCAGAAACACCAGCGAAGATATTGCGTTTTTCTAATGTCCTTAAACTAAACTCTTGTTTTGCTTTAGCTAAACTAAACTCGCTGTAAGCCATAAAACTATTACTCTCTTTCGCTTTTAAATAGAAAACTTAAATTACCTTCCAACATCCAAGTTAAAGTAGAAACTATTGTCAACAATTCTGTTGCTGCCAACATATTTGATAATGGGTATGTTAACTCGGTGCTGTCCTGGTTCAAGCTTCCAAGTTTGTTGAAAATTACCAATATTATGACAAGCAGCATTAATCGGGAAGTTACTAGGAGTAAAAAGTCCATTTTTATAACTATCAACTCCATTTGGAAACAGATAAACTTTTACTTCTACTCGATTGACCGAAGCTTTAGATGGTATGCAATAGGTTAGATTTGATAATCTTAGAGTATCTCCAGCTTTTAGAGGTATGCGATCGCGATTTTTTACTTGCTGAGGTTCGTTGCTATTAAACTGCACTGTAAGATTATCAACGCATACTTTAGCCACAGTAACTTTATCACAGGTTGTAGAAGTGGCGGTGACAGAGGGTAACTCTAGAGAAGATTTGTTCCCAAGTCCCATTATGGCAGGCACTCCGGCAGCTACTATGGTGGCGGTGGCAGCAATGAGAGCAAGTGCAAGCTGGTGTCTAAAAGTTGTCATTTCCCAAACTCCTCAACTTTTGTTCTGTAACACCATCATCACTTGAGACACAGACGCTATGGGTAGGCGCTAGTAGGAAGTTTGAGTGATTAAATTGTTGTAAGGGAAAGTAGGCAAATGTAGCTTTGTAGGGTAAAGTATTGCACTACTGGCTGATTTTGACTTCGCTCTGCCAATTCAATTACGCCTAATGGACTCAAAACAAGCGTTAGCATTCATTAATGCGCTGTTTGCTAAAAAGACTAATCAAGTCTTAAATGAATTGGAAGAACAGCTTTTTTTAGGAATCTGGGAAGGTCAGATTTATTCAGATATTGCTACTCAGACTTTTCTCTCTGAGCAATATTTGAGAGATGCAGGTGCAAATTTATGCAAAAAGATTACAAAAGATTTAGGTATAAAAGTTAATAAGAGAAATTTTAAAAATCCAATTAAATATCATTATCAACAGAATTCAGAAACAACTTCACCTTCCCAACAAGCAATTGTAGAACCAATTAATCTAACACAAGGAGATGAATCACAGTCAGAAAATCTATTACAGCGAAATCATAATCCCTTCACTCCTTTTAATGGCAGAGTAGAAGAAAAGCATTTATTCTTTGATCGAGAGCGCGAAATACGGCGAGTATTTGAGGTGTTGAATAGCGGTAGTAGTGTTGTTTTAATTGGGGAAGAGGGAATCGGCAAATCTTCGCTGCTATGGATGATTTGCCAAGAAGCAGAAACTCGTCTAAACGTTAAACGTCAGCCAGTTTTCTTAGACCTGAATTTACTTCATAATGAAAGTCAATTTTATAGTGATTTGTGCTACGAGATTGGTATACCCGAAAGTAAAGACTATCAGTTAACCCGCAATTTGCGAAGTTGTAAAATACTACTGGCTATAGACAATGTAGGAAAACTTACAGGCGAAGGTTTTACTCGCAACATAAGGGATTATTTGCGCGGTTTAGCTGAAGGAAATAATGCTCCGTTGAAGCTGATTTTAGCTGCCACCGAACCCCTGAACAACCTTTTTAAGGATAGTCAGGAGCAAGGTAATACTTCTCCGTTGGCAGGTATTTGCCAAGAGGAACACATTCATCTTTGGAATGAAGCTACTATGCGTGCTTTTATTACCAATCGTTTGGCTAGAACTTCTGTGAGTTTTACTGAAGAAGAAATCATCCAACTCATCCAAGAAAGTGGCGGACATCCTCGAAAACTCATGCAATTGTGTTATCGAACTTATTCACAATATTATGGTGTGCAATGAATGATACCGCTTTGACCTCTCCCCCCTGCCCTCCCCTGCGAGGGGAGGGGAGCAAGATTACTCCTACTCCCCCTTCCCTCATAGGGAAGGGGGCTGGGGGGTTAGGTTCTTCACGGGCGAAGATGGAGATTGAATAATGACCCCAGTACCCCGTCTAGACTTAGCGCCCAAGTTGAAGCGTCCCCTCTCGCTGTGGAACCCTTTGGATTATCTGCGCCTTTTGTATTGGGTGTTTTTCTTTCCCCAAGCTTTGCGGTGGTATGTGAATACATTCGGGGGTGGGTATATTCCTGAAGGGGAAATGAATTGGGGAAATGCTATCCAACGTAAGTTACTTTTCCAAGGATTAGTTTTAACAGTAGTTACACCTCTAGCTGTAGGTGTAATTTTTCAGGCAGCAAGCATTCCCCTTCACTGGTTCGGCGTGGCGTTAGGCGTGGCGTTCGCTGTGGCGGTAGCCATAATGGGAGGCATGACGTTCGGCGTAGCAGGAGGTGTGGCGTCCGGTGTGGCATTCGGCGTGGTGTTTAGTTTGGCAGGAGGTGTGGCGTTCGGTGTGGTATTCGGCAACTGGTTTACCTTGGCAGAAAGTGTGGTGTTCGGTGTGGTGTTTGGGGTAGCGTTTAGCGTGGTAGCAGGTGTGACAGGAGGTGTGACATTCGGCGTGGTGTACCTCGGTTTGGTATTCAGCATAGGGTTCGCCTACGCCTATTACAAATTGTTTAGGGAGTACGGCAGCATAGTCATATTAGTGGCGTCCTGCCTAGCTTTGCTGCGTCTAGAAACCTGGCTTATTGGCTCACTTTTAAACTTACGAAAAATTCAAAACAGTAGTTGGCTAGTCCCCCACATTACTCCGCTTCCCCTTCCTAATCTTTTTTGGCGCTTGCAAAATTGGTTGCAAAATGATTGGGAAATAGGTCTACATAATACTAATGAACTGCTGGCATATACTCTACAATTTATTCCTGTTGTCCAAGCAATCAATAGAGTACTTGCCAAAATCCCCTCAGAGGAAATTATTTGGACTGTCTCTCGACTTGCGGCAGACCCTTTTGATTGGAATATAGTAGGTTTGGCTTCAAGTTCTTTAAATGAAACCCTAAAATCAAATCTTATCAAAGATTTTTTTCCCTTCCCTCGTTTTTGGGAAGAAGTTTTACAGCCTCGTTTTTATCATCTTAACATAGACACTCGTTTAGATACTCATGCCCGTGCCGCTGCTGCTGGCTTCTGGCATCTGCATGAATATGAGCCAGAGAAAGCAATGGAGGCTTTTGCTGTAGTACGTTCTCTACTTTACGGCGAGGAAATGTTTACCCTTGCCCAAACTCTAACAGCGTTTCAGAAAGCTAAAATATCAGCGTCTATTGCAGCTATCCAAGTTCCTCCTTTTCCCCAGAAACCGCTTTTACGTCCAGATACCTGGAAAATCCTCACGAATCTGCGTCGAGTTGTTGAAGATGTTCAGTTTGTAGAGCGCAGTGTCTCACGTTCAGCCAGGTCTTTAGCTCTTAATCGAGCATTAGGCGAACTAACAAAAATCCTAAATCAAGCCGACACCTTGCCGCAAGCAGAGCAAGGGTTAATAATAGATATCGCTCAAAGTTGGCAAAAAAGCCTTTTACAAATCACTGGTGAAGTGGGAGAAATTTCCATCACCAAGCCTGTGGTTAATCCTTATGTTGTAGGCGATCCCGTTCAAGGTCATCTCTTTATTGGGCGAGAAGATATCATCAGACAGTTAGAAGAACTCTGGGTAATGGGTAATCAACTCCAGTCTATAGTTCTCTACGGTCACAGGCGGATGGGCAAAACTTCTATTCTGCTTAACGCTGCTAACTGTCTAGGCTCACAAATACAGCTAGCCTATGTCAACTTGCTACGTTTGGGAGATAGCCCCCAAGGTGTGGGTGAGGTGCTAATGGCAATTTGTGATGAAATTTCTCAAACTGTGAAACTTCCACCACCAGCTGATGCTGATTTACTAAATCTTCCCTATCGGACTTTTGAACGCTATTTAAGGCAGGTTGAAGCAAAGCTAGACGGTGGATTAATCATCGCCTTAGACGAATTTGAGAAAATTGAAGATTTAATAGAAGCGAAAAAAATCCCTATCGACTTTATGGGTTTTCTGCGAGGTTTAGTGCAAATGAGTTCTAAAATCGCTTTTGCCTTTGCTGGTTTGCACACTTTAGAAGAAATGACAGCAGATTATTTTCAACCCTTCTTTGCCAGCGTCATTCCTATTCATGTAGGCTTTCAAGAACGTGCAGCTACTCGCCAAATTCTCGCTAACCCAGGTAATGAAGACTTCCCCCTCGACTACATCCCGGAAGCTTTAGATGAAATTTATGCTTTGACGCATGGGCAACCATATTTAGTGCAACTGCTGGGTTTTCAACTAGTACGCCGCTACAACGACTTTGTTTTTGAGCAAGGGCGATCGCGTGACCCAGTTTTCACAATAGAAGATGTTGAAGCAGTTATCAATGACCCTGAGTTTTTCAAGCGGGGACGCTACTACTTTGATGGGGTTTGGGGTCAGGCGGCGCGGGGTGCTGAGGGTCAACAAGCAATTGTACAAGTGCTTGCACCTCACCCAGAGGGTTTAAGTCTGGATGCCTTAGCTCAGTCTACAGGTATGAACGACGCTGATTTACAGGAAGCGCTGAATACTCTGAAGCGTCATGATGTGGTTGAAGAAACTCAGGGAAGTTGGCGGATTATGGTAGAACTGTTTCGCCGTTGGGTTTTGCAGTTTTGCAGCAAATAGAAGGCGAATAGAATTCGCGGCTACACAGGCAAAGTCCGCCTTCGCGGACTAATTTCAGCGATCGCATTTGTTACTTCGGCGATCGCATTTGTTACTTCGGAGTTCGCATTTGTTATTTCAGCGATCGCATTTGTTATTTCGGCGATCGCATTTGCTATTTCGGCGATCGCATTTGTTACTTCGGTGATCGCATTTGCTACTTCAGCGATCGCATTTGCTATTTCAGCGATCGCATTTGTTATTTCGGCAACAGCATTTGTTATTTCGGCAACAGCATTTGCTATTTCAGCGATCGCATTTGCTATTTCGGGGTTCGCATTTGTTACTTCGGAGTTCGCATTTGCTATTTCAGCGATCGCATTTGTTACTTCGGCGATCGCATTTACTATTATTGAGGACTTATCTTCTCAAACTCCGAGGGTCAAGTGCATCTCTCAGCCCATCACCGAGTAAGTTGAATGCTAGAACTGTGAGAATAATCAGCACAGCCGGCGGCCAAATTAACCAAGGTTGCAATACCAAAATTGAAGCATTGCTAGCAAGAGAAAGCATATTGCCCCAAGAGGGGTCTGGTTGTTGAATTCCCAAGCCGATGAGACTTAGTATTGCCTCTGCGCCAATAAAGCTGGGAATTGCAAGAGTAGCGGAGATAACTACATAACTAGCCGTTTGCGGCAAGACGTGGCGAAGAATTATATAAAGTGGATTTGCGCCCATCGCGCGTGATGCTTGGACAAATTCTCGCTCTTTAATTGATAGTACCTGTCCTCGAATGACCCGTGCTAAACCAGCCCAGCTAATCACCGAAGTAATCACCACAATCAGCAAAAAGCGCTGGGTACTGCTTAAACCAGGTGGTAAGACTGCTCCCAAAGTCACCAAAAGATAAATACTAGGGAAAGTCATTAGCACTTCTGCCAAGCGCATAATGACGCTATCAGTCACACCGCCGAAATAGCCGGAAATTCCACCGATGAGCAAACCAAGGGGATAGGTAATGATAATGCCAAAAATCCCGATAAACAGACTGATGCGACCGCCATGTAAGAGGCGACTAAATTGGTCGCGGCTTTGGTCATCAGTACCCAAGATATTGACTTTTGCGTCAGTTGTTGTGCCAAATAAATGCCAATTTAAGGGAATACCAGGAAAGATTGTGACTTCATCCCACTTGGGGGGTAGTGGCAAACTCATCTGCAACAATCGGTATTCTGGCCCGGAAACAAATAGACGCACAGGAGATGGTTTTTTGAAGTCTACAATGAGTTGGCGATCGCCTGTTTCTAAATTTGTGTCTCCCTGAGTTGTGGGATAAACATGGGGCCCGATAAACTGTCCTGATTGAGAAACCCAGTGTATCTTAGTTGGTGGCAGCAGTGAACCATTAGGCTGTGAAGCATAAGGGTCATAAGGAGCCACGAAATCTGCTGCAATTACTGCTATGTAGAAAATTAACAGCAAAATTGCCCCAAATTGTGCCAAAGGATTTTTCTTTAGTCGTCGCCACCAATCCATAGTAGTTAGGAGTTATAAGTTATGAGTTTATGAGTTATTAAAGTTTTATCTTAATTCATAACTCATCATTCTCAACTTCCTATTCCCCACTCCTAATTCCTGTACAGACGAGATTTCTCGCGTCTCTCCTAACTCACTACTCCTAACTTCTCTAAATACTTCTGCTGTTCTTGCTGTTGTTTTTCGTGTTCTACAACAAACACGTTTGAGTAGAGATTAGCGAGAATTTGTTTGCCCTGTTGTGTCAATGATAGGTAATGCAGCCCTTCTTGGATATAGGGATAGACACCATTCCAGTAAAACTTAGCGTAGTTATTCCGTAAATCGGCAGGGGTTTTATAGCCCAAAACTTTATTTACACCAGTTTCTTCAAACTCGTAAAATAAAGAAGTAATTTTCTTCAGGTAACGTGGGTCGCTTAGTTGACCAATCAAATCAGCAGCCCGGACTAACCCAGCAAAGCACTTTGTATCGTGATGATCTTCTGCCGCAGGCACGGGAAATCGTGTTAGTTCAATATTGCTTTTAATTGCCTCAGCATCTATTAACTTGTGACCTCCAAAACGCTCATCAATAAAAAGCTTGGCTCTATCAACGTGATACGGCGTGAGACTGGCATCAGAAGCGCCAGGAGCGACAGAAACCATTTTGCCATTTTTACCTGTGGAATATAAGCCTACTGCTTCTTGGTCTTGTCGGCAAACTCCCTTAACATAGCCAATATCATGGCTCACTAAGGAAATAATACAATGCAACCAGTCTTCACTGGAAACACCGCCTTCTCTGATGTGTTTGCCACGTAAGATTTCTTGCCCCACAAGGGTGACAAGAACAGTGTGTTCAACGTTGTGATAAAGGGCATCGCTATTGGCAATATTTTCCAAAGCCATGTTACCAGCCCAGGCGATAATGTCTTGATAATCATTTTTGAAGCAGCCATAAGTGCGACGGTAGCCTTCTCTAATTTCATTTACAAAGGCATCAATTAAAATTTCAGTGGCATTGAACATATCTGGTGACTCTGGTAAATATCAATTATTTATTGATTTGATTGATTGATTTCAAAATTCCACTATCAGGATCGCCCTGGCTGGAATTTAGGGTAATGGAGTTTGCTCATTTGTAACTCACGTGTAGCTGTAGACGCTAGCTTGAACTATCCCTGGATGTACGACTTTCTGACAAGACAAAAGCTTTAAAAGAATTAGGATTTGCGTAGATAAAAGCTTTTACTAGTTTAATAAAATACATTGATATCTCAGATTTTAATTAAATAATTCTAGATTAGCTTTATCAGTTTTTCATATATAAGCATTGGTTGACGGTGATCTAAATGGATATATTGTGTGATTTAGAGTAGCTAGATGAGATGAAATAATTTCTTGTATCATAATCTACAGAAAGGCTTCAAGTATTTGATAACAGTAATTTTTCTTAGCAAGTAAGTTCTATTATATACGGTTGCAAATAAAAGACATTTACTATGAAATGCGTCATAGTTGATGGGAAGTAAATAAATTTCAAGTTTTCTTAAGAAAACACCAATATTGGTAGGCATAGACAGAAAGTGGAGGTCGGACTGTGAGCGATGAAATTGTTTCAGAAATCGAGGTGGAAGAACCTATAATCTCTGAGGATGCTAGCTTTTTGAGCAAATCAGAGCAAAAACCAACTAGGGCATGGTTGAAGCCATTATTTTTGGGGGCTGGTTTAGGAATTGCGATCGCCTTTGCTGGAATGAGTGTATTAAGTCATCTTCCATCCCGCCAACAAAGTGCGGTAGCAGATAAAAAAATTAACCCATCAATGACAGTTACCATCGCTACAGTAGAAGCCGCGCGTGTTGTGCGTACTCTTAAAACTACTGGAACTGTCGCAGCACGTGATTTAATTCCGGTTTTACCACAGACAAATGGTTTACAAATCAAAAGTATCCCTGAAGATGTCAAAGAAGGGACTTTTGTTAAAAAAGGTCAAGTTTTGGCGGTGTTGGATGGTTCTATACTGCAAAGCCAGATTAGCCAAGCAAAGGCAGATGTAGAATCAAAACAAGCCGATGTGGAATCCAAACAAGCAGACTTTACATCCAAGCAGGCAGATTTAGCATCAAATAAAGCCATAGTCCAGCAAAAACAAGCAGATTTAGCTCAAGCGAAGGCAAAGCTAGAAGAAGCCGCCAAAAATTATCAGCGCTATCAACAACTGTCCGACTCTGGAACCATTAGTAAGCAAGAACTTGATACTCGTTCCTACGCTGTAAAAACTGCCATACAAGTTGTGAATCTATCCCAAGAAAATCTGCGTAGTGCCCAGGCCAATATCGGCAGCGCCCAGGCTAATATTAGTAACGCTCAAGCTATTATCAACAAAGCCAAAGCTGATGTCCGCAGCAGTGCCGCTAGGGTGCAACAACTACAAACTCAATTGGAACAAACTGTAGTGCGTGCGCCGGTTTCTGGAGTCATCGCGGAGAAATTAGCCAGAGTCGGTGATGTGACTGGTGTACCGCCGCAAACACAGGTAGGAACCGTGATTGGTGGCACACAAAAGCTATTTTCGATTATCCGAGATGAAAAGTTAGAACTTCAGGCGAAGGTTCCTGAAATTCAATTAAATCAAGTGAAAATTGGCGCATCTGTGCAAATTACTTCCGATGTCGATCAGCGCGTGCGATCGCAAGGACGAGTCAGAGAGATTCAACCACAGGTTAACGATCAAAGGCGAGAGGCTACAGTCAAAATTGACTTACCGCCAACAACTTTACTTAAACCAGGGATGTTTGCGAATGCTGCAATTACTACTAACTCAGGTATGGCGGTGGTAGTGCCGCAAAAAGCAGTCCAATCTCAAGCAGATGGAAGTGTAATTGTATTCACCTTATCAAATGGAGATATAGTTCGCAGCCAGAAAGTGGACTTAGAAAATCCTACAAATGGCGACAAAGTAGAAATCAAGAGTGGTTTGCAGTTAGGCGATCGCATCGTAGTTGATGGTGCAGGATATATCAAAGATGGTGATAAGGTTCGAGTTGCAAATTGAAGGGAATGGGGAATGGGGAATGGGGAATGGGGAATGGGAGAAAGAACCAATGACAAATGACAAATGACAAATGACAAATGACCAATGACAAATTCAAAATCTAAAATTTTCTCATGTCTTTTAATATCTCAGCTTGGTCGATTAAAAAACCTGTTCCCACGATAGTTTTATTTTTAATTTTGACTGTTGTGGGTTGGTTCTCGTTTTTATCCTTGGGGATTGATACTAACCCTAATATTGATGTCCCAACAGTTTCAATCAAAGTCACCCAACCAGGTGCAGGCCCTGCCGAACTAGAATCCCAAGTGACGAAAAAAATTGAAGATGCCGTCGCGGGGTTGGGCAATATCGATTATATGATTTCCACCGTCAGCGATGGGAATTCTAACACGACAATTAATTTTGTTTTGGGCACAGATAGCGATCGCGCCACTAATGATGTCCGCAATGCGATCGCTCAAATTCGCCAAGATTTACCCCAAGAGATCAACGATCCAATTGTAGAACGTCTGGACTTTGCTGGCGGCCCGGTGATTACTTACGCGGTTAAATCAGATAAGCGTTCTGTAGAAGAATTAAGCAATATTGTCGATCAAACCATTAGCCGCGCCTTACTGGGAGTTCGTGGTGTTGCCCAAATTCAACGTGTGGGTGGAGTTGACCGAGAAATTCGCATTAACCTGAGTCCCAGTCGCTTACAATCTCTGGGTATCACCGCCACTCAGGTAAACGACCAAATCCGCGATTTAAACATTAACTTACCAGGCGGACGGGCCGAAGTCGGCGGTAGCGAACAAAGTATCCGCACATTAGGAAGTGCCGCTAGTGTGGATATTTTGAAAACCTACGAAATCCTCTTACCACAAGGGGGTTCGGTACCCTTATCCAGTTTGGGAACTATAGAAGATAAATTTGGTGATGTGCGCCAAGCCGCCACCTTAAATAATCAACCTGTGGTAGCTTTCCAAGTGTTGCGTAGTACTGGCAGCGTTCTGGTGACAGTAGAACAAGGAGTGAAAGCAGCAGTCAAAGAACTGGAAAAAACACTTCCCGCAGATGTCAAGCTAGATTTAATTTTTACTAGAGCCGATATTGTTCGCCAATCTTACCAAAGCACTATTGATGAATTAATTCAAGCTTCAGTGCTGGCAGTCATCGTTATTTTAGTATTTTTGCGGGACTGGCGAGCAACATTAATTACGGCTGTTGCCTTACCCTTGTCAATAATTCCCACCTTCGCAGTGCAGCAAGCCCTTGGTTACACCCTCAACAACATGACTTTGTTGGCATTAGCGCTGGCGGTGGGCAACTTGGTAGATGATGCCGTGGTAGAAATTGAAAACATGGAACGGCATATCGCTATGGGCAAATCAGCTTGGGATGCTGCTTTTGAATCTGCCGACGAAGTAGGATTAGCGGTAATTGCCAGTTCAGCGACGATTATTGCCGTGTTTATGCCCGTTGCTTTTATGGGTGGGATTCCGGGGCAATTTTTCCAACCATTTGGTGTTACCGTTGCCGTTTCCACAATTTTCTCAACTCTTGTCGCGCGGATGGTTACGCCGATGATGGGGGCGTATCTTTTGAAGGAAGAGGGGAGTGGGGAGTGGGGATTGGGGAGTGGGGGAGTAATAAAATTGTTTAATTTTAAATTTACGCTTCCAGGTGGAAATCAGGGAAACAGAAAAGTTAGGAATCAAAAGCGTCGGGGTTTTCAACCTTATAGATCGCTTTTACAGTGGGCGTTACGCCATAGATTGACCACAATAGCGATCGCTTTAGCTTTCTTTATTGCCAGTGTGATGCTGGTTCCGTTGATTCCCAAGGGTTTCGTTGATGATGGCGACTTTGGGATTTCTAACGTATCTATAGAACTACCTCCAGGTTCGACATTAGAAGATGTTAACAAGGTAGTCACACAAGCCACTAATATCATCCGGCAAAATCCAGTAGTTGAACGTGTACTAGCAACCGAAGAGATCAATTCTGCAAGCCTGGCAATTAATCTCAAACCCAGAGAAGAACGAAATATTTCTCAAAAACAGTTTGAGGAACAAGTACGCCCTTCCTTTGAGCAAATACCAGGAGCTAGAATTAGCTTTCAAAGTCAGTCACCAGGCGACAGTCGGAAAGGTTTATCAATTGTTCTCAGAAGTGAAAATCCTGAAGCATTGAATCAAGCGGCTGATGCCCTAGAAAAGCAAATGCGATCGGTAGCAGGATTGGTAGAAGTGTCTTCGACTGCAAGTTTGGTTAAACCAGAGATTTTAGTAATTCCGAACCCACAACGGGCAGCAGATTTGGGAGTGACAGTACAAGCGATCGCACGGACAGCTTCTCTGGCCACCATCGGCGATAATGAAGCCAACTTGGCAAAATTTAATTTGAGCGATCGGCAAATCCCGATTCGCGTACAAATCGATCCGAAAGTCCGGGCTGACATTAACACAATCACCAATCTCCAAGTCCTTAGTCAAAGTGGCAAATTGATTCCCCTGGTAGCTGTTGCAGATATCCGTTTTGGTAGTGGCCCTGCAACCATCAACCGTTACGATCGCGCCCGTCAAGTTGCCGTAGAAGCCAATTTACAAGGGATTTCTTTAGGAGAGGCGGTAGAAACAATCAATAAACTACCTGTAATGCAAAACTTACCGCCAGGGGTAGTACAGCAACCCTCCGGTAGCGCCAAAATTATGCAAGAGATTTTTGGGCGCTTTGGTGGCGCGTTGGGGCTGGCATTAATGTGTATCTATGCAATTCTGGTGTTGCTGTATAACAACTTTCTGCATCCATTATCGATTATGGCGGCCTTGCCCTTTTGTTTAGGCGGCGCACTAGTAGCCTTGATGGTTGCTCAAAAACCATTGGGGATATATGCCTTGATTGGTATCGTGTTGCTGTTGGGGATTGTCACCAAAAACTCGATTTTGTTGGTGGATTATACAATCATCAACATACAAGAAGGCAAAACTCAGCGTCAGGCACTCGTAGAAGCTGGCGTGTCACGTCTGCGTCCGATTTTAATGACTTCTCTGGCAACGATCGCCGGTATTCTGCCCCTAGCGTTAGGAATTGGCGCAGGTTCTGAAGTTCGGCAACCAATGGGAATTGCCATTATGGGCGGTTTCACAACTTCCACCCTGCTGACACTGGTGGTAGTGCCAGTGATATTTAGCTACATAGACAACTTCCAAACTTGGATTATGGATAGATTCCGCTATGGCTTTGGTAAGAAACCATCGCGTTAATAAAAATAATAAAGACGCGATAAATCCCCAATAATAAAGACGCGATAAATCGCCGTCTCTACAATCAATCTCTTGTAGAGACGGCGATTTATCGCGTCTTCTTAAATATTGTGCGATCGCATTTACCAGTGGGAATCATAACAAACAGATTTACCTGAGTAAATAAACAATGGCTTACCAAAACATTACAGGCTCCCTTACCCCAGCAGATATCCAAGAGATTAAAGCAGCCTTTGCGACTATCGAAGCAAAGTTGCCTTTTTTGGTGACTTTGAGTGTAGAAGAACGACGCAAGTTATTTAAGATGGGCGATAAAAGTCTAGCTTTTGTCAACACTAGCCTGACTGCTGCCCAATCTAACCGAGATATTTTACCAGCCAGCTTTGATGTAGATGAGTTTGTGCGGGATTATCAACTAGCCGCCACTCTCAGCGAACTTCTGATTGGACTGCGACAACTGACAGAACAGGTAGATGATACTTTAATGGCTGTCGGTAGTGAGACAATGAGCAGCAGTTTGACAGTTTATGATTACGTCAAGACTGCTGCTAAGAAAACTCCAGGGTTAAAAACTATTGCCGAACAGTTAGGGGAACGGTTTAAAGCTATTAAAAGTAAACCTGCTAAAACTGCTTCTGGTTCATAGGCTGTAAACTTTGCGGGAGAATCTTTAGGGATTTCCAACAAATAAATTATTCAATCTTGTGGGGCGGGCAACATGAGCGCCTTTGGCTATGGGCGGGTGAGACACCCACCCCACAAGAATTATTTGAGTATTTTTTTATTTGAAAGTTCTTTAATACTTGTGGATGAGTCTTTGATACTCGTGAGCGAGTCTTTAATACTCGCGGGAGAGTCTTTAATACTCGTCGGCGAGTCTTTAATACTCGTGGATGAGTTTTTAATGCTCGCGGGAGAGTCTTTGATACTCGTGGATGAGTCTTTTATACTCGTAAGCGAGTCTTTTATACTCGTCGGCGAGTCTTTGATACTCACGGATGAGTCTTTTATACTCGTAAGCGAGTCTTTTATACTCATGAGCAAAGATCAACATCAAGTCTGTTCTCTTACTTTGCGTCCTTGGCGTTCTTGGCGGTTCGTTTCTTCATTCTCTTATTCCTGCCTGAACGCAGCATAGTAAATTTTCAAATTTGGGAAGCTCCCACAAATACAAACCTAAAAACCCAAATAAAATCTGACCTTCTAAATCAGGAATTAGGAATTGCAAGGCTGATATTATACCCATAGCCGCGTATATTCTGCCGCCTTGCCCCAAATTATGCTCATCACACCCCGCCACAGCAGCAAGCCTTCTCCCTTTATCCTTTATGCTTTAGTCTTTATCTTCTCCTTCCTCCTCTGTCTACCTTGGGTAAGTGCCAAAGAAACCCCCAAACCCAAACCGCAACAGTGGCAGATTGACGGCATATTAGCAGCCCTTGACGACAGCTACCCCAAAGTAAAGCAATATGCTTTTAACAAATTAGCTGAATATGAGCCACAAGATTTAAAAATTCTGCTTAAAAAACCGGAGGAAATTGCCCAGAAAGCTGCCAACATCCTCAAGGATGAAAAGGTTGACTCATCTGTTCGTAGCAGTGCGGTTTCGGCATTGAGCAACCTGGGAGAGGCGGCAACCAAGTATATCCCTGACATCGCCAACATCCTCAAGGATGAAAAGGTTGACTCATCTGTTCGTGGCAGTGCGGCATCGGCATTGGGCAACCTGGGAGAGGCGGCAGCCAAGTATATCCCTGACATCCTTAACTTCCTCAAGGATGAAAAGGTTAACTCA